>JAFKKW010000090.1:0-1376 GCA_017304275.1 Hyphomicrobiales bacterium
ATCCGCGTCGCGCCGTTGTCGGCAATCGTCACCACCTCGGCCCCGAAGTGGCGCAGCATCCGCTCCGTGTGATCGCGCGTCGCCTCCCGCTCGACGACCGTCGTCTCGCCGGCGGTGCCGAGTCCTGCGAGCAGAATCGCGCTCTTGAGCTGCGCCGAGGGCACCGGCAGCTCGTAGGAGATGGGCGTCAGCCGCGACGTGCCGCGGATCGTCAGCGGCAGCCGCTCGGCGTCGCCGTCGACCTCGAGCCCCATGCGCTTGAGCGGGCCGAGCACGCGCCCCATGGGCCGCTTCGAGAGCGAGGCGTCCCCCGTCATGCTGACCGAGATGTCGTGGGGGGCGATGAGCCCCATCATCAGCCGCGTGCCGGTGCCCGAGTTTCCGAACTCGAGCGGGCGCTCCGGCTGGGAAAGTCCGCCGGTCCCGCGCCCCAGCACCTCCCAGAGATCGCCCGCTTTGCGGGCCGGCGCGCCGAGCGCGGTGACCGCGTGCGCGGTATTGATCACGTCCTCGGATTCGAGCAGCCCCCGGATCAGGGTGCGTCCCGTGGCCACCGCGCCGAGCATCAGGGCCCGATGCGAGATCGATTTGTCGCCCGGGACCTTGAGCTGTCCGCTGAGCGGGCCGGCGGATCGGGTGGCGAGCGGGGTAGGGTGGCTGTGAGTCACGGGGGCGCACATCGGCCTGGGCGAGCGCCGGCCGGCAGCGCCGACTCTCGCGATTTCGAGGAAAGTCAGTGCATAGAGCCGTCGGACGCGGGGGCTGTCAACGTTCGCGTCCCGGGTTTCTGCGTGCCCTTGCGGATTTCGTTTTGACAGCCGACATGTGCTGTGGCAGACCCCGCTATCCCAATTTGACTGTGAGCAAAAAGCCATGGCGACCAAGCAAGCGCGCGGGACGAAGCGCACCTGCCAGAGCAGCGAGTGCGGCGCGCGGTTCTACGATCTCAATCGAGATCCGATCACGTGCCCGATCTGCGGCTCGATCTACGAGCTGGCCTCGTCGCCGCTCGCATTGGCGGCGGCCGAGGAAAAGCCGGGCCGTCGCGGCCGTAAGGCTGACTACGCGGAGAAGGCGCCCGTCGAGGCCACGGCCGATGCCGAGACCGATGACGCGCTGCCCGAGATCGAGGAGGAAGGCGAGGCCATCGCCGCCGACGAGGACGAGACCTTCCTCGAGGAGGAAGAGGAAGAGGGCGGCGACGTCTCGAACATCATCGGTGGCCCCGTTGCCGAAGGCGACGAGGAAAGATAGCTGCCGAAGGCGACGAGGAAAGATAGCTGCCGAAGGCGACGAAGAACGCTAGCTGCCGACGGCGACGAGGATAAACGCGGTTTGGCGCTGGACCGACGGTTCGGAACCGAACTTCGCTCTTG
>JAFKKW010000090.1:1441-5751 GCA_017304275.1 Hyphomicrobiales bacterium
CGCCGCTCGGCACCGTGGGATCCCAAGGTAAGGGGCCATAGCTCAGCTGGGAGAGCGCTTGCATGGCATGCAAGAGGTCAGCGGTTCGATCCCGCTTGGCTCCACCATATTTCCTTGCGCGCAGCCGCCACCCCAACCTTGCGCGCGATGGTTCGAGGATTGTCCTCGCACCCCCACCGATTTCCCGAGTTCGTTGTGAGCATCGCGCCGCCTGAGCCGGCGTTCAGGCGTCCGAGCGCAGCGCCGTCTTCGGACGCAACGGACCGCGGCTGCGATGCGGCACCCGCGACGACGGCAGCACCGCCTCCCGGCGGCTCCAGAACAGGCGATCGGTGAGTTCCAGTAGGTCGACGGCAAGCGTCAGCGGCGGCGCCACGAGCAGGTAGAGGACTTTGGTATCGGTACCGCACTGGGCCCATTCGCGCCGTGCAATCCAAAGCGCCCGCCCGATGTAGAACACGACCAGTGCGAGGATCAGCGTCGAGCCGGGAAGAAGGAAGGAAAAACGAGCCGTTTCTTCTGTCACGTTGCGCCCTTGAGCGAAGATTGCAGTCGAACGAAAATGTAACATCGAAATCGCGGATCCCGTTCCCCTTAAATTGCCCCTAGGGGTTCGGCGCCAGGCGACGGCGCCCCGCATCGCGCGGAGGCAGGCCGGGCGGGAAAGCTCAATATTTGGAACGCATAGCGGGCAGCGTGCGCGCCGCCGCGCGCAACCGATGCTGCATACAACGCGTTGCGTATCCGATGGTTTGTCGGCCCGTTTGCGTGGCCGCGCCCCGCGCCGGAGCACTCTGGCATCCAAGCTGCAACCTGCTGGCCATGAAGCAGGTGATGACAATGAATTCTTTCATATCACGGATGGCCAAGTGTCTCGGATTGGGATTCTTCGGCGTTTACTGTCCCTATGCAGCCGCCGCTCCGGCCCAGAATGACGCGGCCGGTCAGCCGGCCCCCACGGGAGCGGAGCTGATCGCCTTCGAGGCGCCCGGCTGCAACTACTGTCCTGTCTTCCGCCGTGACGTAGCGCCGACCTACGCCACCACGCGGGCCGGCAAGATTGCGCCTCTGCGTTTCCTCGACGTCAACGATCGGGCGGCGGATACGCTCGAGCTCGCACGCCCCATCACCATGGTGCCGACGGTCGTGCTGATGCAGGACGGAGTCGAGATCGGCCGCATCGACGGCTACGTCGGTCGCGAGAACATGCACCGCATCTTGAACACGCTGCTGCCGCCGGACTGAGGACCACGACGCCGTCCGGCGTTGCGGCCCACCCTCTCCGTCATTCTCGCGAGGCGGCACATACCGTGTGCAGAGCGGGATACACCTCCGGCGACGCTTAGGTTCTCGCGCCCGCGCCGTAGGTCTTGAACTTCTCGATCACGACCTGCATTTCCTCTTCCGGCAGCACGGCCGGCGGCCCGAGTGCGAGCACCTTGGTGTACTGCTCCGCGAGCACCTCGACCTCATGCGCAAGCTCGAGTGCCTCGGGCAGCGTTTTTCCGAGCGCGATCGCGCCATGGTGCGCCATCAGACACGCGTTCCGGTCGGCGAGCCCGCGCCCCACGTTGCTCGCCAACGTCTCGCTTCCGAAGGTGGCGTAGGGAAGTACCGGGATGTCGCTGTTGCCGGCCACCGCGACCATGTAGTGGAACGCCGGAATCGAGCGCCCCGCGCACGCCAGCACGACCGCATGCAGCGAGTGCGTATGCACGACCGCGTTCATGTCGGGCCGTGCCTTGTAGGCCGCGAGATGGAACTGCCACTCGCTCGACGGCGCCTTTTGCTTTCCCGGCACCGAGCCGTCGCCCGCCACGAACACGATGTCCTTGGGACCGATCTCCTCGTAGGCAAAGCCCGTCGGCGTGATGAGCATGCCGTCGGCGAAACGCGCCGATACGTTGCCCGAGCGTCCGGGCGAGAGCCCGCTACGGCTCATGGCGAGCGCGGTCGCGGCCACCAGCTTGCGCAGGCCGAGCTCTTCGCGGCTCCGCGCCTTGCGCACCTTCGTGGTCTTTTTCTTGTCCTGGCCCTTGCCGATCTTCTTCTTGACGCCTTTGCTCATGCCGCACTCTCACGTCGTTCAGGGTAAAGAGCAAGGAGACCGTTCCGGTCCGCAGACGCGATCCCCCGTTCGGTGATGAAACCGGTGACAAGCCGTTGCGGCGTCACGTCGAAGGCCGGGTTTGCGGCGGGTGACCCAGGGGCCGCGATGGCAACGCTCGCCACCGATCCATCCGTTAACTGACCTTGAAGCTTGAGTACCTCGTCGGCACTGCGCTCTTCAATGGGTATGTCTCGTCCCGACGCAAGCGTCCAGTCAATCGTCGAATATGGTAAGGCAACGTAAAACGGCACGCCTGTGTCGTGCGCCGCAAGCGCTTTGAGATAGGTGCCGATCTTGTTCGCCACGTCGCCGTTGGCCGCCACGCGGTCGGTACCGACGATGCAGAGATCGACTTTGCCGTGCTGCATGAGGTGGCCGCCCGCGTTGTCGACGATGAGCGTGTGCGGCACGCCATGGCGCCCGAGCTCGTAAGCCGTGAGGGCGGCGCCCTGATTGCGCGGTCGCGTCTCGTCGACCCACACATGCACGGCGATGCCGGCATCGTGCGCGTGATAGATCGGCGAGGTGGCCGTCCCCCAGTCGACGCACGCGAGCCATCCCGCATTGCAATGCGTCAGAACGTTGACAGCCGTTCCGGCCGGCTTCGTTTCGGCGATGGCGCGGATCAGCGCCAGACCATGCACGCCGATCCGGCGGCACGTTTCGACGTCGTCATCCGCTATAGCGCCCGCCTTGGCGAATGCAGCGGAGGCGCGCGTGTCGGCGGGCAGCGGCGCCAGCGCACGCCGCATCTCCTCGAGCGCCCACCTGAGGTTCACCGCGGTCGGGCGCTGCTTGGCGAGAAATGCGATGGAACGGTCGAGATGGCTATCGGAGGCATCGGCGAGAAGCGCCAGCGCCAGGCCATAGGCTGCCGTCGCCCCGATCAGCGGCGCGCCGCGGACCTGCATGACGAGAATGGCATGTGCGGCGTCCTCGACCGTACGCAGCGTCACCGTCTCCAAGCGGTGCGGCAGCTTCGTCTGATCGATGATCACCACCGACGCTTGGTCGTCGCCGGGCCAGATCGTGCGGTAAGCCGTGCCGTTGATGTTCATGCCGTCCCTGATGTGTCAGTCGAGGCCGCCGCTCGCAGGCGGACCCAACGGGATATGGATCGTCTCCTCGAGCCCGCACGCCGCGCAGGAAAGCTGATACCACTCGGCATGCGGACGGGCGGATCGGTCGGCCACCCTGAGCCCTGCTGCGCCGCAGCGCGGGCAATCCAACACGGCTTCTGAGTCCGCCCGCCGGCGCGCGATGATCGCGAGCGCGGCGGCAAGCTCGGCAGCCGACAGTCCCATCAATGGCCTGCGAATGCCATCAGCGCATGACAGGCGATGCCATGGCGCTTGAGCAGCGCCAGGCCGCCGAGGTCCGGCAGGTCGATGATGAACGTCGCGCCCACGATCTCGCCCCCGCTGCGCCGCACAAGTTTGACCGCGGCTTCCGCCGTGCCGCCCGTCGCGACCAGGTCGTCGACGATCAGGATGCGCTGGCCGGGCCGCAAGGCATCCTCGTGGATCTCGATCACGTCGACGCCATACTCGAGTGTGTACTCCTGCCCGATCGTTTTCCAGGGCAGCTTGCCCTTCTTGCGGATCGGAATGAAGCCGCAGCCGAGCCGGTCCGCGATGGCTCCGCCGAGAATGAAGCCGCGTGCTTCGATTCCCGCCACCGCGTCCACCGGCTGGGTGCGGAACGGCTCCGACATTTGCGAGATGGCGGATTTGAGTCCCTGCGCATCGCCGAGCAGCGTCGTGACGTCCCGGAACAGAATGCCGGGCTTCGGATAGTCAGGAATCGTACGTATCAGCTTCTCGAGTGCGCTCACGGACACCTCCCCGTCAAAATCGCGGCGCAACTTAGCAATAGAAAGTCGGACGGGATAGAAGGGCAGCGTCGGGCGGAAGAGCGTTTTTGGAAGGCGTCACAAGCCCTCCGTTGAGTTGTTGGGTATGCATATGACCGATGTGAATTTTCCGCTGACGGCGGATAGCGACTTCGACGATCTCCCCCGAACCTTGCGACGCGAGAAAGAAGCCCGGGCGCGGCAGCGGCAGCAGCAATCCATGGCAGCGAGTCGCGGTGACCCGCCGACCTATCTCGCGCACGCAACGCCGCCGGTGTACGGCGACGATCCGATCCCGGCAACGGTGCGCCGCTTCGACGTGCCGTTTCTCCATATGATGATGTTCTT
>JAFKKW010000091.1 GCA_017304275.1 Hyphomicrobiales bacterium
GACGACCGGTCCCGGCCGCCCTGTGGTCGCGACCCGGAACGCCCGCGCGACGTACTCCGGAATTCGGTCGGCCGAGCGGATCACCGCGGTCCACTTGGCGATCTTCGAGAACAGCGCCTCGATGTCGATCTCCTGGAACGGCGCGCGGTTCTCGAGCGGGGTCGTCGGCAGGCCGACGAACAGGATCATCGGCGTCGCGTCCTGCTGCGCGACATAGACCCCCGCGACCGCATTGACGACGCCCGGCCCGCGCGTCGCGAATGCGATCCCCGGCTGCCCCGTGAGCTTGCCGGTCGCTTCCGCCATCATCGCCGCGCCGCCTTCATGGCGGCAGACGATGGTGCGCATCGCCGGCACGTCATAGAGCCCGTCGAGCGCCGCGAGGAAGCTTTCGCCGGGCACTTCGAATACACGGGCGACGCCGTGCACGGCCAGTTGGTCGATTAAAAGCTTTCCACCGTGGGGCATGAGTCGTGAGAGAGATCCTTGCTGGGGGTGCGCGCGGCCATGCCTCACACATAGGACAGGCGAGGCGGCGAGGCTACCTTTGCCGCCGCACGACGCCGGGTCGCCGGTCGCGACATGCCGCCGTGGTTAAGGACCTGCACCGGGAGGTAACGGCAATACGCCCGTGATTTTGACGCGCATGCTGTTGCGGACCATCGCTAGCGGAAGCCCCTGCGGGACCGATAATCTTCGGGCCAGAGGAGTGGCCATGGCGGGGTACATGCAAAACGGGTCGGGGCGCATCGTGCGGGCGCTCGCGCTGATGGCGGCGCTCGGCGCGGCGGCAGCCGCTCCCGCGCGCGCCGGGCAGGCGGCAAAGGCGCCCGACGTGCAGACGTCGGAACCGCTGCCGGAGCGCGCCCGCGCCGTGCTGGAGGCGTATTGCCCCTCCTGCCGGGAGGCGCACATGACCGGTGGCGCGCTCGATCTCGCCGCGCTCGCCGCCGATATCGCCCTCGTGGTACCGCAGCGGCCCGACGCCTCTCGCATGTACCAGCAATTGCTCCGGGCTCAGGCGGCGACGAATGGAGGACCGGCGCCGTCCGACGTCGAGACGGTCCGCGACTGGATCGAAAGCTTGCCCGCCCGCGACGCCGATTGCCGCGACCGCAAGCTCGTCACCAATGCCGATGTGGCGGCCCTTATCGCCGGCTGGAACCGTCGGCATGACGCCGCCGAGCAGGCGGACACCCGCTTCCTGTCGCTGGTGCACCTGTGGAACGCCTGCATGCCGGCGCAGCGCGTCAGGGAGTTGGAAGACGCCGCAAAGGCCCTGCTCGCGGCACTCGCGCGAACAGGTGACCCTCTTGAGATCGAGACCCAGGGCGAGCAGGGGACGGTCATCATCGTGCGTCTCTCCAGGCTGGCGCTGAGCCCGGCCGACTGGGTGCGCCTGATGCAAACGGCGCCGCGCCTTGCGAGTGCGGATGCGGCGCCCGCCGACTGGCTCGCCGCGCATGTTCTGACCGGTCCCAAGGAGTCATCTGGCGCCGCCGGGCCCACGTTCGACGTGACGTTCAACGCGGCAAATCAGGCAGCGGTGGAAGGCCTGGCGCGGCTCTGGAGCGGCGACGTCGATCTCATCCGCGCCGCAGCCGAGCGCGGCGTCGCACCGCGTATCCTCGCCGCGAAGCTGGCGACGGTCGGTGGCGAGTTCCTGCGTCCGGCGCGACGGCTGCTCTCCGGCACGCTGCCGCGAGCGGCCTGGGAAACTCTCTCGCGCGCCCTCGACGGCGAGGCGCGTCCGGGCACGGCCGACAGCGGCGCGGCGCAATCCGAGATCACCATCGACGTGCTGCTCTGGATGGACAAGCCCGTCTATCGCCCGCGCGATGTCGCGACGGTGAACGTCCTCGTCGATCGGGCGTGCCACCTGACGCTGATCGACGTTGATCAGGACGGAAAGGCCATCGTCCTGTTTCCCAACGAGTTGGAGCAGGACAACCTGATCGCGCCCGGCGTGACCGTTCGCATTCCGGGGAACGGTGCCGGTTATCAGTTCCGCTTCGAAAAAAGCGGCGCGGAGCAGATCGTCGCCATCTGCCAGCGCAAGTCGCGCAATCCCGACGGCATCTCCTACGACTACGAGCGGCAACGCTTTGCCATCCTGGGCGATTGGCGCACGTTCCTGCGCACGATCCCCGAACGCGAGAAGCAGATCCGCGCCCGCGAAACATCCGAGGTGGCGCGCAGGAAGCGGCGCGGACGCCGGCCGCAACCGAATGGACCGCCGGCGATCGATCCGGACGGCCCGCCCATCGAAGGCCGCGCGGCCATCACCGTGACCATCGATCCGGGCAGGCTCTGACGATCAGAACTTCCCCACGTTGCGCGCGTCGGCCTGCGGGTCGCGATCCTTGCCCTCGGTCGCGTAGTAGTGCTCACGCAGATCCGGCATCGGATCGGTGATCTTGTTCGGTGGGATACCTTGCGAGGACGATTGGTGGGCAAGGATCAGCCAGCGTCCGTCCGTCTCCTGGCGTTCGAGCACGAACAGGGTGTCGGCCGCACTCTCGTAGGTCTGCTGCGCTGCCCATGCGAAGAAGTAGCCGCGCTCCCAGACCCTCACTTTGGCGAAATTCGGGTCGATACGGATACGCTCGACATCGTACGTGAACTTGAGAGCCCGGGCCGCCAGCGAAATGTAAACGCGCGGTCCGAGGTTGGCGGCGCCGGTGTCGATATGCTCGTAATGCGGCGTCGCCTCGATGAAGCACGGCGCTGTGAGACCCCAGATGCGGCCCTCGTTTTTCTTTTCAAGCTCGCCGTACCAGCGCGCGATGACGGCACGGATTTCTGCCTCATGCGGCTCCTGCGCAACGGCAGCAGAGCACACAAGCAACAGAAGGACAGCGAGCACAGCACGCACGATAAACCTCCAACGGGAACCCCGGACAAAACAGAGATCATCCCCTTCCTGACGAATTTTGGGCGGCCGAATCGGATATCGCGAATTGCATGGTCGAACCTGTCTCCGATCGGTTGTCATACTGGCTCGCGGCGCTCCGGGAGACGCTGAACGCGGCTGATCCCGTGCTTGCCGTGGCGGCCGCGATTCTGGCCGTCATGGCGTTGCTGCTCGTTCTGGCTTTGCGGCGCGCGCCTCCGGCCTCGACAACGGCGGCCGAGTTCGCCGAGATCAAGGGCCGCCTGACGGCCATGAGCGAGATGACGGTGCGCCGCCAGGCCGAGGAGGCGCATGCGCTCGACGAGCGCGTGGAGCAGGTCGCCGCGCGCCTCGGATCCGCCCTCGATGGGGTGAGCCGCCGCCTGTCGGACAGCCTTGCCGAAACACAGCGCCAGAACAGCGATACCGTGGCGCGCCTCTCCGAGCGCGTCGACACGCTCGCGCGCCACATGGGCGACAACCTCGCCGAAGCAGGCCGCCGCACGAGCGAGACGCTCTCGACGCTCAATGAGCGCCTCGCGGTGATCGCGGAAGCGAAGCAAAGCCTCGCAGATCTCTCGTCGGAGGTCGGCTCGCTCTCGGGCGTGCTCGCCAACAAGCAGGCGCGTGGCGCCTTCGGGCAGGTGCGCATGGAGGCCATCATCCGCGATGCGCTGCCGATGGGCGCCTACGAGTTCCAGGCCACGCTGTCGAACGGCAAGCGCCCCGACTGCGTGATCCGTCTGCCGAATACGTCGGCGCCCCTCGTCATCGATTCCAAGTTCCCGCTCGAAGGTTTCGAGGCCCTGCGCGTCGCCCGCTCCGCCGACGAGCAGAAGGCCGCGCAAGCCGCCATCCGCACTGCCGTCGGCCGTCATGTCGACGAGATCGCCGAGAAGTATCTGCTCCCCGGCGAGACGCAGGATACGGCGCTGATGTTCGTCCCCTCGGAATCGGTGTACGGCGACCTGCACGAGCACTTTGCCGACCTCGTGCAGCGCGCGCATCGCGCTCGCGTGGTGATCGTCGCGCCCAACATACTGATGCTCGCTGTGCAGACGGTGCAAGCCGTGATCAAGGATGCGAAAATGCGCGACCAGGCCGGCCTGATCCAGCGCGAGGTGGGCCTTCTGCTGGGTGACGTGTCGCGTCTTGCCGAGCGCGTCGCCGAGCTGGAACGGCATTTTGCCGCGTCGGGCAAAGCCTTGGAGAAGGTCTCGACATCGGCTGCCCGCATCACCGGCCGCGGCGAGCGCTTGACGGCTCTCGACCTCGAGGAGGAAACAGCGCCGACCGGCACGAGCCCGGCCGCGCAGTTGACGC
>JAFKKW010000092.1 GCA_017304275.1 Hyphomicrobiales bacterium
ACCCTCGAGGATCCTGCCGCACAGGCCTCCTTCGACCTGACCTATGGCATCTTTTACGCCGGCATCTGGGGCTCCAACGTCGATTTTGGTCCGGGCTCGCCCAGCGCCGAGGTGGACTTCTACGCCGGCATCAAGCCCACTCTGGGTCCAGGTCCCTTCTGGGGCCCGATCACGTTCGACTTCGGCGTGATCTACTACGCCTACACGTCCAACAGCTCCCCCGTCGATCTCGACTACGTGGAGTTGAAGGCCGGCTACAGCATGGAATCGCCCTGGATCAAGGGCCTCACCAGCGGCACCACGCTCTATTACTCACCGGAGTACGGCGGCGAGATCGGCGAGGTCTTCACGCTCGAGAGCGCCGCCTCCTACGCCTTGCCGCAGGTGGGCATGTTCAGCCCGTCGATCAGCGGTGCCTGGGGCACCGTCTATGGCGATCGCGATGACGGCTTTACGCCCGGCGGTACCCGGGCCGAGGATTATCAGTATTGGAATGCCGGCTTGGCGCTCGCAGTCGAGAAATTCACGTTCGACTTCCGCTACTGGGATACCGACATCGACGTGACGACCGGCGGCATCTGCGCGAGCCAGGGCCTCTGTGACGAGCGCTTCGTATTCACCGCCAAGGTCACGCTGCCCTGACGGCGGCCGACACCGCGCAACGTGGTTTCCTGAAGCCGGGTCCGACGAGGATCCGGCTTTCGCGTTTCCGATCGACGCCACCCTTGATACGCACCACGTCGCAGAGCAGTCATTCGACTGTCACGCAGCCCCGCTACGGTCCTCGCGGGTTACCTCCGGACTGATCCTCTCGCCCTATCTCCCGCATCGGGGTGCGTGTCGTCATGCTCGTGACGCCGCCATGAGAGGACCAGAAGAGGGACGCGCATCGCCCTCGTCATCGCGCGTCCGTCTTGCGGCCGCCACGCCTGAGCAAAGGCCGGCGGCGGTAAGAGAGGCCAGCCTCGCCAATGTCGTCGGCACCCCCGCGGCCGGCGAAGGACGGCAAGGCTGGCCTCGTTTCCGAGAGGCATCGGGACGATTTCCACAGCTCCGCCTGTCCGGCGCTTGATCGGCTCACGGAGCCCGCACTAAGACTCGGCAAAAGCGGAAAGCCGGGCCTGCCGTGATTCTGACGATAGCCATCATGGTCGCTCTCACGATCGCAGTCGCCGCCCATGTGCTGGCGCCGCGCATGGCGGACCCGCGCATCATTTTCGAGCAGAGCCCCGACCAGCCGGCCGCCTTCGGCTACAGGATGGCATGGATTGCCGTGCGAACCCGCGACACCGCGGCGGTGCTGGAGGAACTGGGTCTCGCCGCGGCCGAGCCTTGCAACTGGAGATCCGGCATCGGCACCGTCTACGACGCCGAGCTTGGCGATGACCGCGTCTTCATCTCGCCGCCCGTCAACGGCTGGACGTTCGTCGTCGGACTGGCCATTCCCCATCCGCTCGGCCGCGCCTTCACGGACAACTGCCTGCCCCTCCTCGCGCGCCTCGGAAAGCGCTTCGTCGAAGTGCAGTATTTCTTTACCTACCCGCTCATCGATGTCTTTGCCTGGGCGCGCCTCATCGAAGGCCGCGTGGTGCGCGCGTTCGCCATCACCGACTCCGGCGTCGTTTGGAACAAGGGCCGTTCGACCAAGGAGGAGCGGGCGCTCGGTTTGAAACTGTTCGATTTCCGGGGCGTGCGCGGCCGCAAGGGCGACGCCGGCGGCGAGATCATTCTCTACCCGACGGAGGAGCATGTGCTGAGCCTGGCCGCGCGCTGGAGTCTCGACCCTACCCGGCTCGGCACCGCCGACCAGACGTCTCCTGGGCTGGGCTATATCGCTCTCGCACCTGCCACGTGGCGCCCTCGCCGCCTGCGCAAGGCTGGCTGATCCGCGCTTCGGGAAGAGGGCGCTTCAGGCCGCCGACCGAGCGGCGATCTCCGCCATCTGATTGGCGATCATCTGGTCGAGGGACCCTTCGAAGGGCACCGTGAACGCGGTGAGTCCCTTGGGATCGTTGGACCACTCCGAGAGCTTGGCGCGGAAATCGTCCGGCAGCTCCGCGGCCCCGTCGCAGAGTTCGACGACGCTCGCGCAGAAGGCGGCATCCGTCATGGGAAGGAACGGAATGGTGACCATATCGACATGCCCGTCCGCATGCCTCCGCGGCGCGTGGATTGCGGCACAGCAGACGATGTTGCGGTCTCTATCGAACGTCGCAACGGCTCCGATCAGCAGCCGAGAGGCTTCGAAGCCCTTCGGTGCACGATAGGTCCAGCTCTGTCCGGCCGCAAAGTTCATCGATCCACAACTCCGTATGTGAAAGACATCAGGCGCGATTTTGATCCCAAAGAGCGCGTGCTGGTAGCCTCTGTTGGGGGCGTCTTTCGGGCGAGCGGTGGATAATTGCTCTCAAAAAGCTTCAATGAGAACGCCGAGAGCGTTGTTTAAAAACGATCTTGCACCCATTGCCACACCCGAGACAAAAAACGCACAACCACCCGATTCAAGACGGTCGATCAGTCGTCCGATTCAACCAACGCCTCGTCGAGGCGCCCGCCGATGGCCAGACGGTCCTCGCGCCCTTGGAATGCGTCCGCAGGCAACGGCGCGTGATCGTTCTCGCACGGATGCGCTGACGTCAGGCCAGTCCGGCGATCCAGCAGCAGCAACGTGCAAGGCGCGGGCGAAGCATCCGCGACCTGCAGCCATTGCGACCGGGTTTCGGGCGGTGGCGCATAAATCGCGTGCGCCCCAGCGGGAATGAACGTGAAGGGCTCCTTGGCGAACACCACTTCCGACAGGAAACCCCAGAATCCGACGAAGTGCCAGAACACGGCGCCCGCGACGAAGCCGAATACACTCCAGCCAAGCCCGCCGATGCCATCAAGCGCAACACCGGCAGAGCGAAACCGCCGAAACCGTGCGTGGTGAGCCGGCTGCGTCGCCTTGGCGGCGCGCGGCTGAGCGCGTGCGGCTTGTTTGAAAGATCTCTCGTCGGTACCGAGCAGCGGCGCCAAGCCGCCGTCGTTCGCAAGTCCCTGCATACGTCTAGCCCGCATTGCGAAAACCAAACGCAGCACGACTCGAAGCTTGCGGTCACGACGCGCCGGCGGCAAGCACCAATGCGGCAGCCTCGCGGCACGACAAGGTTATCCACAAGCGGTCGTGATCGGAAAACCGCAATGCTCGCCACGAGCAATCACCGCACCGGCGGCACGTGCAGGCGCGAGCTGCGGCAAAGTTTTTTCTGCGCCTCGTTGGCGCCGCAGGATTGCGGCGCGCCGGATTTCGAGAAACAGATCCGCACTTCCCGCAGCCGATCGTCCCGGCCGCCGCAGCCGACCGCGATCATGTCTGGGCGAAGCTGCGGATTGGCGGCGGTGAATGCCGCCACGACGTCTCCCGGGGAGACGAATTGCGCCTCCGTCGGATTACGGAATCGCTCGGGGATCTTGAGGCTGCCGTAGAACGCGCGCGCCGTCTCGAAATAACCCTCCGGCGAGAGGCCCGAGCACGTACCGTGCTTGCGGTACTCGTGGATGATCAGCCCCCGGCTCGGCATGACGTCGAGCATGCGGTCGATGACCGGCTGCGGCACCCACGTCGTACGCGCGGGGCAATCCTCGGGATAGCCACGCTCATGCTGCGGCCAGAGGCCGTGCAGGATGAACGCATAGCGTCGCCCGTTGCGGGGCGCACATTGCGCGCGATCGTCCCGCCCCTCCGGCGTATCACAGTGCGTCGGGCTCCACGACAGCACCAGCGAATAGTAGTCGAACGCGCCCCCGTCGCCGTCCGGCCGCACCGCGACGGGGCCCGTCGATGTCGTCGGCGTCGTGGATTGCGGCGCAGGCGCTCCGCCCTCCTTGTTCTCGAAGTACATGAGCAGAGCCGCGACCGCGATCAGCACGATCAGGCCGGGCAGCGTCAGCTTGGGAGGCATGCCCATCGTCAGTGCACCTGTCGCGCCAGCGCATCGAGAATTCGCACCCAGCTCCGGGCACCCTTCTTGAAGCTCTTCAGATTGTATTTCTCGTTCGGCGAATGGATGCGGTCGTCCTCGACGCCGAAGCCGATCAGCAGGCTGTCCATCCCGAGCGCCGACTTGAACGACGTCACGATCGGGATCGACGCGCCGCAGCCCATGAGCACGCACTTCGCGCCCCATTCCGCTTCGAGCGCCGCCGCGGCCGCCTGCATCGGCGGCGCCGAGG
>JAFKKW010000093.1 GCA_017304275.1 Hyphomicrobiales bacterium
TTGTCGAACCACACCAGCGGCCGCCCGTTGACGTGCTCCGACAGGATCGGGAAGTCGCGCCGGATGGCATTCACGTCGAACGGCGGATGCGCGGAGGCAAAACCGGAATGAATCCCCGGTGCTGTCGCGCCGGGATCCGACGGGGCTCCAACACCGATGTCCTTGAGGAAATAGAGCGACGACACCTCGCCATCCGTGGGATCGGCAAAGCGCGTCTCCCCGCCTATGGTGCCGAGCAACGCCTTGAGCTCCGCATCGTACGGCAAAGGAATCGTCGACGTGGAGGCTGGCGAGCCCGCGACGGTTCCCGCCGATGGCGGTGTGCCGTTGAGCGGAACATCCGGCACCAGTTCCATCTTGTGCTCTGGTTCCGCAGCCGCCGGCGTCGTGGTGCCGAACAGGGCGCGGATCTCCGCCTCATAGGGCAGCGGAATGCCGGCCGGGCCCGCCGCCGTTGCGTGCGACGGCGGCGTGTTGAGAGGCACGTCCGGCACCAGCACCTGCGGCGGAGCGAAGACGGGCGGGTTCGGAGCACCCGGCAGCACACCCGCCGAGACGCCCGGCGCAAACGAGACCGCCTCGTGGGCGAGCCGCGCCAGCGAAGCCTCGTCCGGCAGCCCGTAACCTGGCGCGATGTCTTGGGGGCTGAGCCCTGCACCGCCGAGCGATGGCGTGATCCGCGTCGGATCCGCGCCGGAGAAATCCGGCGAGAGGCCATGCGGGGGCGTCGCGGCCGGCGCGCCGGGGAGAACGCCAGCCGGCGTACCCGGCGGAGACGAGAAGATCTCGTTTGCGAGCCGCGTCAGCGAAGCCTCGTCCGGCAGGCCGTAGCCCGGGCTAAGTCCTTGCGGACTGAGCCCGGCGCCTCCGAGCGCCGGATTGAGCCGTGCCGGATCCTGCCCCGGGTTGGGGATATCACTTGTACTCATGGTACTTATCCACTTCGACGCCCTCGAGAACGCCGAGCGCATCGTCCGTCAGAACCGCGAGAGAGCAGTAAAGGGAGACGAGGTAAGAAGCGATGGCCCTGTGGTTGATGCCCATGAAGCGGACCGAAAGACCCTTGCTCTGCTCGCCGGGCAGCCCCGGCTGATAGAGCCCGACCACGCCCTGCTTGGACTCTCCGGTGCGGATCAAGAGGATATTGGTCTTGCCGCTCTTTACCTCGAGCTTGTCGGACGGGATGAGCGGAATGCCGCGCCAGGTGAGGAACGGCGAGCCGAATAGGTTGATGGTCGGCGGCGGTACGCCGCGACGCGTGCACTCGCGGCCGAACGCAGCAATGGCCTGCGGATGCGCGAGAAAGAACGCCGGCTCCTTCCACACGCGCGCGATCAGCTCGTCGAGATCGTCGGGTGTGGGCGCGCCGCTGCGTGTCTTGATCTTCTGCGACGGCGCGGCGTGAGCGAGGAGGCCGTACTCCTTGTTGTTGATCAGCTCGCTTTCCTGCCGCTCCTTGACGATCTCGATCGTGAGGCGGAGCTGCTCTTTGATCTGGTTGTGCGGCACCGAGTAGAGATCGGAGACGCGCGTATGGATGTCGAGCACCGTGTTGACGGCGGAGAGCAGATACTCGCGCGGGTTCTCGACGTAGTCGACGTACGTCTGGGGCAGGATGCGCTCGTCACGCAGCGAGCAGTCGACTTCGACGCTGCTCTCGTCCTTGACGCGGTTCACGCGATAGATGCCCGCTTCGACCGGAACCCAGTTGAGAAAATGCACGAGCCACCGCGGCGTGATGCTCTGCATCTGTGGAACGGTTTTGGTCGCGTTGGCTAATTGCCGTGCTGCAATATCGCCTAATGCTGCTTGTTCCTCGTCTGCCATACTAGCCTCATAATCTATGATATTGGAGAATATTTTACCTCAAAGTAGCGCAATAACGCATGCAACAATGCGTAAAGCGCGTCAATGAGGGATTTGGATTTCTGATGCGTGCGCTAGATGCCGGCCCCGCCGTCGAACACGTCGCTGCGCGCCTGCGCCTGTACGATGTTGCTCTCCGGGGGAACGCTGCGAGTGAGCCAGACATTGCCGCCGATGACGGAGCCGCGCCCGATGGTGATGCGGCCGAGGATGGTGGCACCTGCGTAGATGACGACGTCGTCCTCGACGATCGGATGGCGCGGCTGGCCTTTGACGAGCGCGCCGCTTTCATCCACCGAGAAGCGTTTGGCGCCGAGTGTCACGGCCTGATAGAGGCGCACGCGTTCGCCGATGACGGCCGTTTCGCCGATGACGACTCCCGTGCCGTGGTCTATGAAGAAGCTGCTTCCGATTTCGGCCCCGGGATGGATGTCGATCCCCGTCTCGGAGTGAGCGCTCTCTCCGACGATGCGCCCGATGATTGGCAGATCGAGCTTGTAGAGCGCATGTGCGATCCGGTGATGGATGATGGCTCTCACGCCGGGAAAGCTGAGTAGAACCTCGTCCTGGCTCTTTGCGGACGGGTCTCCGTCATAGGCCGCGCGCACGTCGCTGTAGAGCACCTCGAGGATCGAGGGCAGGCCGTCGGCGAATTCCTGCACGATGGACTGCGCGGTCTGATCGGCATCGACCAGGCCCTCCGATGAGAGCGACGCCGTAAAGGCAAGCTCGCGGATGACCTGCGCGCGAAGCGCATCGAGTGCGCGGCCAAGCGTGTGTCCGACGAAATAATCGAGGGCCTCGTTGCTGTGAGCCCGGGCACCGCCGAATCGGCGCGGGAAGAGGGCGGAGGTCAGCTCCGATACCGCGTCCGCAACGGCGCGCGGCGAAGGTAGCGGCAGTACGCGCCCCGACTTGTCGACGGTGCGGGGAAGCGCGCTGCGCGCGTGTCTGAGCGAGGCGACGACGCGATCGATGTTCAAGCTCGCGGGACTGCGTCTCCAGGGATGGAATGGCGGAGCGATCGGAAACGATGTTAGAAATCGCGCGCGTCGCAGCGAACCAAGAAGAAGTGCTGAGCAAATTCCGCACAATGAAAAGCCCGGCCCTGCACGAGACAGGACCGGGCTCGCGGTGCTCCCCCCACGAGGCAGCGCGCTTAGACCATGATCGCTTCGGACCCTATCAGTCCGAAGCGTGAATCATCGGTCTCATCAAAGGCATAGAGCGCGACCTGATCGCGCTCTAGTTGCTCTTGGCGGTGATCTGGTCGTACACGCCGCCGTCGGCGAAGTGCTTCTTCTGGGCGTCTGCCCAACTGCCGATCAGCTCCTCGACCTTGAACGTCTTGAGGACGGGCAGCTTGGCGTCCGCCAGCACCGACGCGTCGCGCGGACGGAAGCCCTGCCTGGCGATGATCGCCTGCGCCTCGGGCGAATAAAGGAAGTTGAGGTAGCCCTTGGCCAGCTCCGCGGTCCCGCGCTTGGCGGTGATGAGGTTGTTCACGGCCACCGGCGGCGCGGCCTCGATGCTGAGCGAGGGATAGACGACGTCGAACTTGTCGCCGAACTCGGTCTTGAGTAGCGCCACCTCGTTCTCGAACGTCACCAGCACGTCGCCGACGTCACGCTGCGTGAACGTCGTCGTCGCGCCGCGGCCGCCGCCGTCGAACACCGGCACGTTGGCGAACAGCTTGGAGACGAAATCGCGCGCCTTGTCCTCGCTCTTGTCGTTCCCGAGCGCGTAGCCCCAGGCCGCGAGATACGTGTAGCGGCCGTTGCCGGAGGTCTTCGGATTGGGAATGACGACCGAGATGCCGGGCTTCACGAGGTCGCTCCAGTCCTTGATTCCCTTCGGATTGCCCTGGCGAACGATGAAGATGCTGGTCGTGGTGTAAGGCGCCGCATCGTGCGGAAACCTAGACCTCCAGTCGTTGTCGATCACGTTCTTGCTCGCCAGGAAATCGAGGTCGGTCGCCTGATTGAGCGTGACGACGTCGGCTTCGAGGCCCTCTGCGACCGCGTTTGCTTGCTTTGTCGAGCCGCCGTGCGACTGGTTGACGGTGACGTCGATACCCGTCTCCTTCTTCCAGTGCGCGGCAAAGGCCGGGTTGATCTCCTTGTAGAGCTCGCGCGACACGTCATAGGAGGCGTTGAGCAGCGTGGTCTCGGCGGCCTGAGCGGCGAGCGGCGTAAGCGCGGCCAGTCCGAGCCCGAGAAGCAGACCGTGAAGCGTTTTCATGTTGTGACCCTTCTTGAAGAAATGGCGAACGAGATTGATGA
>JAFKKW010000094.1 GCA_017304275.1 Hyphomicrobiales bacterium
GGCACAGGGCGGCGTCGCGGCATCGCTCGGCAACATGAGCCCCGACAACTGGCGCTGGCCCATGTACGATACCGTCAAGGGTTCGGACTGGCTCGGGGACCAGGATGCCATCGAGTACCTGTGCCGGCAGGCGCCGGACGCGGTCTACGAGCTCGAGCACTACGGCGTTCCATTCTCGCGTACCGAGGACGGCAAGATCTACCAGCGTCCGTTCGGCGGCATGACGACGGACTTCGGCAACGGACCCCCGGCGCAGCGCACGTGTGCGGCCGCCGACCGCACCGGCCATGCCATGCTGCATACGCTCTACGGCCAGTCGCTGCGTCACTCGGCGGAGTTCTTCGTCGAATACTTCGCGCTGGACTTGCTGATGGACGACGACGGCGTGTGCCGTGGCGTGATCGCGCTCAACATGGAAGACGGCACTCTCCACCGGTTCCGCGCCAAGCGCACGATCCTGGCCACGGGCGGGTACGGGCGCACCTATTTCTCCTGCACGTCGGCGCATACTTGCACCGGCGACGGCAACGCCATGGTGCTGCGTGCCGGCCTGCCGCTGCAGGACATGGAGTTCGTTCAGTTCCATCCCACGGGGATCTACGGCGCGGGCGTGCTCATCACCGAAGGCGCGCGCGGCGAGGGCGGCTATCTCACCAACAGCGAGGGCGAGCGCTTCATGGAGCGCTACGCGCCGCACGCCAAGGACCTCGCCTCGCGCGACGTCGTTTCGCGCTCGATGACGATCGAGATCCGCGAGGGGCGCGGCGTCGGCCCCGACAAGGACCACATCTACCTGCACCTCGACCATCTCGACCCGAAGATCCTGGCCGAGCGGCTGCCGGGTATCACCGAGAGCGCAAAGGTGTTCGCAGGCGTCGATCTCAGGCGCCAGCCGATCCCGGTGCTGCCGACCGTCCACTACAACATGGGCGGCATCCCGACGAACTATCATGGCGAAGTGCTGACGCTCAGAGGCGGCGATCCCGACCACGTGGTGCCGGGCCTGATGGCGATCGGCGAAGCCGCGTGCGTGTCGGTGCACGGCGCCAACCGGCTCGGCTCGAACTCGCTCATCGATCTCGTCGTGTTCGGGCGGGCGGCAGCACTGCGGTGCGCGGCCTCGATCGAGGCGGGCGGCTCGCAACCCGACTTCAACAGCGTGGCGACCGACAAGGCGCTGGCGCGGCTCGACCGCTACCGCTACGCGAAGGGCTCAGAGCCCACGGCGGCGCTCAGACTTCGCATGCAGAAGACGATGCAGGCGAATTGCGCCGTGTTCCGCGACGGCCCGGTGCTCGACGAAGGCGTGAAGAAGATCCTCGAGATCTGGCGCGCGACGTCCGACATTCGCGTGACGGACCGTTCGCTGATCTGGAACTCGGACCTCATCGAGACGCTCGAATACGACAACCTCATCTCGCAGGCGGCGGTGACGGTGACAGGCGCGGCCAACCGAAAGGAGAGCCGCGGGGCGCATGCGCGCGAGGACTATCCGAACCGCGACGACAAGGAATGGATGAAGCACACGCTGTCGTTCGCGGACTACGACACGCAGACGGTGAAGCTCGACTACCGGCCGGTGCACACGCACACGCTAACGAACGAGATCAAGTACATCGAGCCCAAGGCGCGCGTGTACTAGCGCGTTTTGCATCCGCTAGAACCGGAGCGCACGCTCCGGGTTCTTGGTTGGTCGCATTTGCTTGCGACATCCGCGCCGCCGGAACATGCTCTCTGACGCGGCCGTCTTCATCCCTCCGCAGAACCATTTATTGACGATTGGAGTCCTGATTATAAACTTGGCGGCACCTGCACGACAGTCCTGAAGGGAGCACCCATGGCCAACGATCCTATCCATCCGTCCAACCGGCTCATCATTCCGGCTCTGGGATCCATCTACGGCGGCCTCGGCACGTTCGCGGAGACACTCTTGCGTGTGGTTGCCGGTCTCGCGCTGGTCACGCACGGATTTCCCAAGATCATGAATCCGCTCGGGCCTGTCGGACTGGTCGAGACGATCGGACTCTTTCCCGGTCCCGCCGCGTTCTGGGCGGTGCTGCTGTCGGTGACCGAGTTCTTCGGCGGCATCCTGATCGCGATCGGGCTTTTGACGCGTCCGGCCGCGTTCGCTGCCATGATCGCGTTGCTGGTTACCGTCTATTTCCACTGGATTGTCAGCAGCGAGGGCTATGCCGGCGCGGAGAAGTCGATCCTCTGGGCTACGATCATGTTCTATTTCGTAATCCGCGGCGCCAACGCGCATTCGGTCGACGCGCGCATCGGCAAGACGTTCTGAGATCGCAGCAGGCGTGCTCCGACCGGTCATAAGGGTTCGCTCTTAACACTGGCATGTGTCTCCGCGCCGGTGTAGCAGATCAGCCGAGCGAAACCGGCGAGCGGAGAGGTGCGTGGCGGAAATGCGAGATCCGGCTGACTCTCCCGAGGCGGATTCCCGGATCGCGCCGGATCCGTTCGCGGCGGTGCTGCCGGCGATCGCCGCGCTCGGGACAATTTCCTCCATCGCCACCATCAACTGGGCGGGCCGGGAGCGCTCCTCGGACCGCTTGCGGCCGAAACGCAAAGCGGTCACGGCGCTGCGCGAGCTCGAGACCTGCTGTCTTCACCTGTGCGAGATCTTCCGGCGCTTCCAGCGCAATCCCAAGCTGTTCGCCGGCGAGGGGGCGCAGGGAGCGTCGCCCTTGAAGTTCGGCGTGCATGGGCCGCGCGTGGGCACGGACGCCGCGAAGCTCTACCAGCAAGCGATCAACGACGTCGCGTCGATGCTGGTGCTATCGTCGCAGAGCGCGTTCGAGGTGATGTGCGCGATCGAGGACGGCACGGTGGAAGCGCCCGAAGAGATCTTCTTCGGCTTTGGCGACTGCCAGGACCGGCTCAACAAGCTCATCCAGCAGCGGGCCACGCTCAAGACCTCGGTCGACACCGGCGCGGAGGTCGCGGAGCGGCTGGTGTCTCTCGTCCGCGAGCTCAAGAAATACCGGACGGACTAGCGCAGGCTGGATGCGGCGAGGAACGATCCGCCATCGGGCCAGAAGGAGACATCAGCAGTTATTCTCGCTGCGATGACTACCTCAAGGCCAGCGGCGCCGTCTCCTTCACGGTGCGGATCACGATGTTGCTGCGGATGTCCTTGACCATCGGCAGCAGAAGCAGTTTGCCCAGCAAAAACTGCTCGTAGTGCGCCAAATCCGGCACGACGACCTCAAGCAGGAAGTCGGTTTCGCCTGACAGGAGGTGGCAGGCGACGACCTCCGGCATCTCGATGAAAGCCGCCTGAATCGCTCGCGCATTCTCGTCGCGGTGACCATCCACCTTGACGTCGACCATGACGGTAAGTCCCAGCCCGACCTTTGTCCGGTCGAGCAGCGCGCGATATCCCTTGATCGCGCCTTCCTGCTCCAGGGCGCGCACACGCCTCAAACAGGGGGTGGCGGATAAGCCGATCCGGTCGGCCAGATCTGCATTGGTTATGCGCCCGTCGGCTTGCAGCGCGGTCAGGATCTTCAGATCGAGCTCGTCGAGGGATATTGGCATAACTCACTTCTGGTGCGGATTTTCTGAGTTAAATCCACTACAACAGCCCCCCCACGCAGTCCAGAACGCAAGGACATGCTCAACCCTTTCATGCAACCTTTCCGGCGCGCAGGAAGGATGCGGGATGAGCTTTCGAGACGATGCCCGAATGACGGTCGCGGCGCTCCAGGCCTATGCCGAACGAGCGGCAAGCCGCGACGGTCCCGTCTTGCGCCAGCCCAACATCGACACCCTCGCCGATGAGCTCGACCTCGAGCAGTTGATTGCCGAAGGCGGGCTGGAGGGACCGCGGCTGCAACGGTTTCTCGACCGTTATCTGGCGGGGGCGACGCGCTTACACCATCCCCGCTACATGGCGCATCAGGTCTGCGTTCCGGTGCCACACGCGGCGCTCGCCGCACTCATCGACGGCTTCACCGGAAATCCCATGGCCATTTACGAGATGGGACCTCCGGCTGCGGCCATCGAATATGCCGTGCTGAACTGGATGATGACCAAGGTCGGATGGCGAGGCGCGGCTTGCGACGCGCAACGCGGAGCCGGCGTGCTGACGCACGGCGGTTCACTGGCAAATCTCACCGCGCTTCTCGCCGC
>JAFKKW010000095.1 GCA_017304275.1 Hyphomicrobiales bacterium
GGCGGACGAGGTTCGACTTGCCGCCGTGGTGCAGGCAGAAGGTGCGCGCCTCGTCGTCGTAGGTGATGAAGGCATGCCCCTCGCGGGAAATGCTCTCGTCGCCGAAGTCCACGCTGATGCGCTGGCTCGGCGCGCGGCCGATCGAGTTCATGCCCACGAAAACGGGGCGGAAGCCGCCGCGGCCCTGGCCCTTGACGACGACGATCCATCCCGCGACGGGCTCGATGTCGACCGAGCCTTCGCGAATATACTGCGTCTTGGCTTGGACCTTTGCCTTCTTGTTCGGATCGGCCGACGCGCTGCCTGCGCCCGCCCCGCCGAGCTTTCCGACAAGCCTCGTCGTACCGATCACCGCGCCGTCGCGGACCGGCGGTTCCGGGTCACCCGACCTCGGGCGTTCCGCCACGTCGGGGCGCATGATCAGACGTGTTTTCTTGTTCCCCTCGGGATCACCGTCGCCGGGGGATCGCGGATCGTTGCTCATCGTGTGGTCTCCCTGATCCCGCGCCCATGCCTCAAGCGGGTGTTTCCGTCCCGGCCCTGAACCGCAGCCGGATCTCGCCAAGCTCCACCATGTCGCCATCGTTGAGCTCGCGCGACGTGTATCTGGTCTTGTTCACGATCACGCCGTTGCCTGCGCCCAGATCGGTGATCACGACACGGCGCGTCTCGGCGTCGTAGTTCAGCACCGCGTGGCGGCGCGAAATGGAATCGTTCAGCAGGCAGATGTCGTTGTCGCGGTGCCGGCCAACGTGGACGCTGGCGGTGCTGAGGGGATGGCGCGCGGCATCGCCGTCGATGCCCTCGAGCCAGCCATAGACGGCGGGGTGGCTGTCGGCCGCGCGGGGGGGCGCGTCGTGCCGGGGGCTCTCCACGGGTTGGACGGCTCGGGGACCGCCGGCCGTGGTGACGTCGTCCTCGTCTTCATCCTCGTCTTCGTCCGTGTCGACCTCGACCGGATCTTCGGGAGCGTGCGCGACCGCGGGCACGGCTCTTGGTTTCTGCTTGACGTATTTCCAGTAGCCGTAGGCACCTCCCAGCGCGGTCAGGATGCCGATCAGGACGATGGGATCGAACGACGCCTCCGGCTCGGGGTCGGCTTCCGGTTCGTGGACGGTGGTCTCGAAGGCCGGTTGCGGGCGGGCCGGAACGACGACCGCGTCCTCGGCCTGGAGCGCCGGGCCCTCGGCCGGCGTGGCGGTGAGCACGAGGGTCTGGCTGCCTGCCGGGCCTGGCAGATCGGCGGTCAGCGTGCCGCCGTTCTCCAGCACCTCACGGGCGAAGCGGCTCGAGACGATGTCCCGCGCGACCTCGCGGCCGCTGCCCTGCTTGGCTTCGGCGGCGTATCCGCCGGTCTCTTCTGCGAGACGCGACAGCCTCGCGAACTTCGACCGGCTAGCGCTCGTGCGGTCGTCGTAGAAGCCAAGGACGTGGATGGCGACGCCGGCATCCCGGGCGGCCTTCACGACCTGACCGTGCGTATAGCTGGCGTCGTCGGAGGTGCCGTCGCCGAGAATGACCAGCGCCTTGCGGTCGCCGCTCTCCCTGGCCAGCATCTGCACCGCCTCCAGCGCCGCCTTGTAGAGCTGGGTCCTGGTGCTTGCCGGTTTGACGGCGATGATCTGGCGTACGAACTCGGCTTTCGAAGTGCCGGAGTCGGTTATGAGGCTCAGATCGTCGCCAAAGGTGTAGGCGGCGAAGCGGCGCTTGCCCTGACGCGGGTCGGTCAAGGTCACGACGGCATCGCCCATCTGCGTCAGGGTCGTGCGGCGCGCGTTCGGCAAAAGCTGGATCAGGTAAGCTGTGTTGGTGGACTGCTCGGCCGAATCGAACGCCTTGAAGCTCGACTTGAGGTCGCCCGTGCTTCCCTTGAGGGCAGCCTTGGCGGTCTCGACGACGGCGAATGCGTTGACCCTCAGATCGCAGGCGACGCGCGGCTGCTGACCGGCGGCGGGCTCCTGGCAGCTTGCAATCAGCTTCGTCTCGGCGGCGGCGGCGCACGATCCGAACACGGAGAGCAACACGCCGATCGCACCAATCGCTTCGCGTTGCCTCGCCAAGCGCCGCATGCCCACCTCTCCAGGTATTGCCCCGCGTGAAAAGAAAATCATCCTACGCCGACGGGGTTGGCCGTTCAACAACGGGTGGCCGCGGCCCACAGGGAGACGTGCCGTTAGCGTTAGCGCCGCTCCGGCCCGTGCGCGCGAGCAACTCTTTCCGCCGTAAGGCGAATGAGGCATTGTTGGGCGGGATACGCCAGGAGGCCTCCGCCCCAATGGACGCACGCGACGAGACCTTGCTGCCGCCGGGGACGCGGATCGACCAGTATGTGGTCACCGGCATTCTCGGGCGTGGCGGATTCGGCATCACCTACCTCATCCGCGACGAGATGCTGAACAAGGAGTTCGCCCTCAAGGAGTTCTTTCCGGAGGACCTCGTCCGGCGCGACGGCCACAGCCTCAAGTTTCTCTCCAAGGCCAACGCGGAGGAGGACTACCGCTGGGGGCTCCGGAAATTCTTCGACGAGGCGCGGCTGCTGGCGCAGTTCAATCATGCCAACATCATCGGCGTCAGGCGCGTGTTCGAGGCGAACGACACCGCCTACATGGTGCTCGACCTCGTGCGCGGCATGACCTTCGAGAAATGGCTGCGTGGGCTCGACAGCCGGCCGACGCAGGACGAGCTCGATCTCGTCGCCGGGCCGCTGCTTTCGGCGCTCGCGCTCGTGCACGAGAACCGGACCTGGCATCTCGACATCTCGCCCGAGAACATCATGATCCGCGGCGAGGACGGGTCGCCCATCCTGCTCGACTTCGGCGCGTCGCGCTTCGAGATCAAGCAGCACTCGCAGCTCGTGTCGGCGCTGGTGTTCAAGAGCGGCTATTCGGCGCCCGAGCAATATACCTCGAATGCGGATCGCTACGGCCCCTGGACGGACATCTACGCCTTCGCGGCGACGCTCTACCGGGCCGTCACCGGCGAGCGGCCCATGGAAGCGACCTCGCGACAGCTCTCCGACGACCTGCCGCCCGCCTCCCAAGCTGCCGCCGGGCATTATCGCGCGAGCTTTCTTGCCGCGATCGACGAGGGCTTGAGGCTATCCCCGCATGGCCGGCCGCAATCGGTCCAGGAATGGCGGCCGATGCTGCTCGAGGGGAGCGAGGTGGTCGCCGCGGAACCCTCGACCATGTCGCGACACACGTCGCAGGTCTCGCAGCAGACCAGTGCGATGCGCGTGCCGCTAGCGTATACGACGCGGCTCATCAAGACGAGCCTGTCGGAAATCGGCGGAGGGACACGCAAACGGCGGGTGCTG
Source organism: Hyphomicrobiales bacterium (assembly GCA_017304275.1). Lineage (GTDB taxonomy): Bacteria > Pseudomonadota > Alphaproteobacteria > Rhizobiales > Hyphomicrobiaceae > Hyphomicrobium_C. The sequence goes on from JAFKKW010000095.1 coordinate 3,317, forward strand.
ACCGGGGCCATCGCGGCGTCTCTTCTTCTGCTGCTCGGCGGCGGCGTGGCCCTGCTCGCGGGCGGCTATCGGAACCCGTTCGCAGCCTGCGGGGGGATGTTCTCAAATGCGGACTGCTGGGCCGCGGTGGTGGACCACGGCGGCAACATCTTTGCCCGCGTCGAAGAGCCCAGCAAGGCCGCGGCGGAAGCGGCGGCGCTGAAGCGATGCACCGAAAGGTTCGACCAGGGCTGCAAGGTGATCGCGACGCTCTCGAAGGATGAGTGCTGGGCGCTGGCCGAGACGCCCGCCGATCCCACGCGCTGGCGCGCGTCCATGGGAACGTCGATGGAGCTTGCGCAACGCGACGCCCGCTGGGAATGCGAGCGCTCGTTCGGCATGTGCCAGGTGGCGCTCACCTTCTGCGCCGACGGCAAGCGGGCGGAGTGAGCCGCAGTCTTCTCGGCGGCGCGGCGGGGCAGTCGCCTGGATTCCGGCGGTGGGTTCGCTGAAGCTTGCGTGGGTCCCGACCTACGTCGGGATGACGTTGACCGTAGGAAGCGGCGTTCGCACAAATTTAACGTCATGCCGGCGAAGGCCGGCACCCATGCAAGCTTCCACATGCGAGTCCCTGCTTTTTTTCAGGGAAGGCTCCATGGGGCGGCTGCCCTCTACTCGCGGAAGCGGTTGGTAATGGGGTAGCGGCGGTCGCGGCCGAAGTTGCGGGACGAGATCTTGACGCCGGGTGCCGCCTGGCGGCGCTTGTACTCGGCGAGATAGAGCAGCCGCTCCACCTTCCGCACCACGTCTGGATCGTGACCGCGGGCGATCACGTCGGTGACGGGCATC
>JAFKKW010000096.1 GCA_017304275.1 Hyphomicrobiales bacterium
AGCTGTTCAGCAAGGAAGGTTGGCTTCCGGTCGTCGCGCCGGAGCTCGAGTTCTACCTCACCAAGACCAACCCCGACCCCGACTACCCGCTCGAGCCGCCGACCGGCCGCTCGGGACGTGCCGGCGCGGGACGGCAGGCCTACAGCCTCGGCGCTGTCGACGAGTACGACAAGATCGTCGACGACATCTATGACTACGCCGAACGCCAGTACCTGAAGATCGACACCATCATCCAGGAAGGCGGCGCGGCCCAGCTCGAGATCAACCTTCTGCACGGCGACCCCGTGGATCTCGCCGATCAGGTGTTCCTCTTCAAGCGCACCATCCGCGAGGCCGCATTCACGCATAATTGCTACGCGACATTCATGGCAAAACCCCTCGCCAATGAGCCGGGCAGCGCCATGCACGTCCACCAGAGCGTCGTCGACGCGAAGACGGGCCGCAATATCTTCACCGACGAAAACGGCGGCCCGAGCCGGATGTTCTATCAGTTCCTCGCCGGCCAGCAGCGCTTCCTTCCGCAAGCCACGTGCCTGCTCGCCCCTTACGTCAACTCCTACCGGCGCCTGGTGCCGGGCGGCGCCGCACCGATCAACGTCGAATGGGGTCACGACAACCGCTCGGCCGGCCTGCGCGTACCGTTCGCGCCGACCGCTGCCCGCCGCATCGAGAACCGTCTCGCGGGCTCCGACGCCAATCCCTACCTCGCCATCGCGGCGAGCCTCGCCTGCGGCTACCTCGGCATCAAGATGGCGCTCGAGCCCCGCGAAGCGGTGATCGGCAATGCTTACCGCAACGACCACCAGTTGCCGCGCGGGCTGCTCGAGGCTTTGACCGAGTTCGAGAGCTCGGAGGAGTTGCACGAGATTCTCGGCAAACGCTTCTGTCACGTCTATCTCTCGCTCAAACGCAGCGAGTTCGAGGAATTCATGCGCGTCATCAGCCCGTGGGAGCGCGAGCACCTTCTGCTCAGTGTCTGAGGATAGAGTATCGTGACGCAGCCGACGCAGTTCGTACCATCGCGCAAGACGGAGCTTCTCAAGCTCTGCGCGCGCATCAGCTTTACGCCGCCGATCGTGGTCTGAGCCCGCGCCGTTGCCGCGCGGCCGATGACACGGCCCCCGCTCGCCTCCGCGCCCGGAGCAGCATCAGATCCACGACATCCCCGCTCACACTGGAGGATCCCCATGTCGAACACGAAACTCAAGAACAGCACCACAGAGTTGCGGGACCTCGACGCGCTGCACCATCTGCATCCGTTCAGCGATCACAAATCGCTGCGCGCCGGCGGCGCCCGCGTGATCGTGAAGGGTGATGGTGCCTACATCTGGGACAGCGAAGGCCACCGGATCCTGGACGGCATGGCCGGCCTTTGGACCACCAACATCGGCTACGGCAGCCGCGAGCTCGCGGACGCCGCGCGCGATCAGATGCTCGAGCTGCCGTTCTACAACACCTTCTTCCGCACCACGCATCCGCCGGTCGTCGCTCTGTCGAAGAAGCTCGCCGAGATCACCCCGCCGCACATCAACCAGGTCTTCTACGGCTCCTCGGGCTCGGAATCGAACGACACCGCCATTCGCCTGATCCGCCATTACTGGATGCTCAAGGGCGAGCCCAGCCGCCGCATCATCATCTCGCGCAAGAACGCCTACCACGGCTCGACCATCGCTGCGGGCTCCATGGGCGGCATGGGTCACGTGCACAAGCACAGCTATCCCGTCTACGAGGGCTTCCGCCACGTCATGGACCCCTGCTGGTTCGACGAAGGACGCGACGGCGAAAGCCTTGAGGATTTCGGCCTGCGCGCGGCCAAGGCCCTCGAGGACGAGATTCTGGCCGTCGGCCCCGAGAACGTCGCCGCCTTCGCCGGCGAGCCGGTGCAGGGTGCGGGCGGCGTCAAGATCGCCCCCGACTCTTACTGGCCCGAGGTTCAGCGCATCGTCGACAAATACGGCATCCTGCTTCTCGCCGACGAGGTCATCACCGGCTTCGGCCGCCTCGGCACGTGGTTCGCCTCCGACTACTACGGCCTGAAGCCGAACATCATCACCTTCGCCAAGGCCGTGACCTCGGGCTACCTGCCGCTCTCGGGCATCCTCGTCGACGACAAGATCGTCGAGGCCCTGACGGATCACGACGACGACTTCAACCACGGCTACACCTTCTCGGGCCATCCCGTTGCCTGCGCCGTGGCCTTGAAGAACATCGAGATCATGGAGCGCGACAAGCTTGTGCCCCGCGTCGCCGAATACGCCGCGCCCGCCCTCGCAAAGCTGCTTGCCAAGTTCAAGGACCACCCGCTCGTGGGCGAGGTTCGCTCGGTCGGCATGATGGGCGCCATCGAGCTCGTCGCCGACAAGCGCACACGCCGCCGCTTTGACAATCCCGGCCGCGTCGGACTGATCTGCCGCGATCACTTCTTCCGCGAAGGCTTCATCATGCGCGCCGTCTTCGACACCATGGTCTGCGCGCCGCCCCTGATCTGGGGTGACGAACAGTTCGCCGAGGCGGAGCGCGTGATCGGCAAGGCACTCGACCTGACGCTCGCCGCCGTCGCTGGAGAGATCGCAGCATGAGCCGCCGTCCGATTGTCATCATCCCCTGTGACACCAAGGTGATCGAAGGCATGACCTTCGACGCCGTCGGCCGCAAGTATGCCGCCGCGGTGGCCGAGGTCGCCGACTGCCAGCCCCTGCTCGCTCCGCTCGGTCCCAGCATGCTCGACATGCACGAGCTGTTCGATCTCGCCGACGGAATCCTCTTGTCCGGCGCCCTCTCCAACGTGCATCCGAGTCTCTACGGCGTCGATGAGCCGCCGCTCAACGAGAAGGCCCTCGATCCCGAGCGCGACAGCCTTACGCTGCCGCTTGTGCGCGAGGCCCTGAACCGCAAGAAGCCGCTGTTCGCCATCTGCCGCGGCTTCCAGGAGCTGAATGTCGCGCTCGGTGGCACGCTCGACCAGGCCGTCCACGCCGTCGACGGACGCAACGATCATCGCGAGCGATCCAACATTCCGATGGACGACCGCTTCGGCCCGGCGCATCTGGTGACCCTCTCCGGCACGCTCAGAAGCTGGATCGGTCAGGACGAAATCGTCGTCAACTCGCTGCACTGGCAGGGCATCCAGCGCCTCGCGCCGCTGCTGACCGCCGAGGCACACGCCAAGGACGGATTGATCGAGGCCGTTCGCGGCCCGTCCGATCATCCGTTTCTGTTCGGCGTCCAGTGGCATCCCGAGTGGCAAGCCAAGAACAACAAAGCCTCCGTCGAAATCTTCCGTCACTTCGGCGATGCCGTACGGAAACTGAACGCAAGTGGTCTCGCAGCATGAGCACCTACATGACCGTTGACGAGGCCAAGGACTTCCTGGCCGCCAATCCGGCGGTGCAGTGGGTCGACATCTTCACGTTCGATCTGAACGGCATCCCGCGCGGCAAGCGCTACCGGCGCGACGATCTGGTGAAGCTCGCCAAGGATGGCCTGATGATGCCGTCCTCCGCCTTCATCATCGATCCGCGCGGCAACTCGGTCGGCGAGACCGGCCGCCTGTGGGAGACCGGTGATCCGGATGTGCCCGCCCGCCTCCTGTCGGGCACGCTCGCATCGATCCCGCTCAACGGCGCGACACATGCCCAAGCCGTCATGGACCTCGAGACCGACGGCGAGATGGATGCGCGCGCTGTGCTCGCAAACCAGGTCGCCCGCATGAAGAAGCAGGGCTTGACCCCCGTCACCGCCGTCGAGCTCGAGTTCTACGTCACCCGGCCCGGAAAGGGCGGCGCCTTCACGCTCGATCCGCCCGCCGGCATGACGACCGATCCGGATGCGGCGGGCACCTACGACTTCGCGGATCTGGATGCGCTGCAGCCGTTCATCGACGACATCTATCGCGTCGCATCCGCTCAGAACCTGCCCGTTGACGCCGTCATCCAGGAAAGCGGCCCCGCGCAGTTCGAGATCAACCTCAAGCATCGCGACGACGCCGTGCAGGCTGCTCTCGACGGCCTGCTCCTGAAACGCGCCGTCAAAGCTGCCGCGCGCGCCCACGATCTCAACGCCACCTTCATGGCCAAGCCCCATCACGAATGGTGCGGCTCGGGCATGCACATCCACATGAGCCTCCTCGACAAGACGGGC
>JAFKKW010000296.1 GCA_017304275.1 Hyphomicrobiales bacterium
CCAATCCGGTCAGCCAATCGCCGGAGACCAACAAGATCGTCGAGGGATTGCAGCGGGAGGACCTGTTCACGGTCGTCGCCGAGCATTTCATCACCGACACGGCGAAATACGCCGACATCATCCTCCCCTCCGCCATGGCCGGCGAGGCCGAGGACATGATGTGGAGCTGGGGCACCTTCTACTTCACCTACAATCAGAAGGCCGTCGATCCGCCGGGCGAATGCAAGCCGACCAGCGAGATGTGGCGGCTTCTGGCGGCGGAAATGGGATTCGACGATCCCGTGTTCAAAATGACCGACAGCGAGCTGTGCGCCGCCTACATCAATTGGGACGACCCCAAGATGGGTGGCATCGACATGGAGTATTTCAAGCAGCACGGCTTTTACAGGATCGACGTCGGCTCGAAGGATGCGCGGGCTCCGCACGCGGAAGGCAAATTCCCGACGCCGTCCGGAAAGGTGGAGTTTCTGCTACCGGACGCGAAGAATTTCGTCGCCGGGCCGTTCCGCGCGATGTACGACGGCGGGCAGGACGGGTCTCCCATCGATCCGCTGCCGGGCTATGTGCCGATGCGCGAAAGCCCGGAGACCAATGCCGATCTGGCGACGTCCTATCCGCTCAACATCATCTCGCCGAAGAGCCACGGTTTTCTCAATTCCTGCTACGCCAACGAGCCGCACAAGATCAGAGGCCAGGGCGAGCAGTTCGTGATGATCAACCGGGCCGATGCCGAGCCGCGCAATATCCGCGAGGGCGATCCCGTCCGCGTGGCCAACGCGCGTGGCTCGTTCGAAGGCGTTGCCCGGGTCACCGACGACGTCAATCCGGGAATTGTGGTGGCGACGCTCGGCTACTGGCGCTCGCTCAACCGGTCGGACGGATCGGTCAACTCGATCTCATCCGATGCCTGGAGCGGGCTCGGACGGGCGCCGACGTTCTCGGACAACCTTGTGGAGGTCACGCGCGTCAACTGAGCGCACAACGCGCCTCGTCGCTTTCCCGTTGAAGGACCTTCCGGTTTGCTGTCCTTGCCGGAACGCGCAGATACCGAAGCGCAGCGTGCGCTTCGGTATGGGGCGCTCGCATTCTTGAGAGGCCGACATGGCTGCCTTTACGACGGAATCCGTCCTCTCGGTCAAGCATTGGACCGACACGGTTTTCAGCTTCACCGCCACGCGAAGCCCGAGCCTGCGCTTCGACAGCGGGCAATTCGTCATGATCGGCCTCGAGGTGGAGGGGCGTCCGCTGACCCGCGCCTACAGCATCGCCAGCGCCAACTACGACGACTACCTCGAATTCTTCAGCATCAAGGTCCCGGACGGGCCGCTGACCTCGCGGCTTCAGCATATCCGCGAAGGCGACCGGATTCTCGTCGGCCGCAAGCCGACCGGCACGCTGGTCATCGACAACCTGCGTCCGGGGCGCGTGCTCTATCTGCTCGGCACCGGCACGGGGCTGGCGCCGTTCATGAGCCTTATCCGCGACCCGGCGCTCTACGAGCGCTTCGAGAAGATCGTGCTGGTGCACGGGTGCCGCCTCGTCTCGGAGCTCGCCTATGGCGACCGCATCATGCACGAGCTGCCGCGGGACGAGTACCTGGGCGAGGCGATCCGCGAGAAGCTCGTCTACAGTCCGACCGTGACGCGCGAGCCGTTCAAGGTCACCGGACGCATCACCGATCTCATCGTGTCCGAAGCGTTCTACCGCAACCTCGCGTTGCCGCCGCTCGCCGCCGCGCACGACCGCGTCATGATCTGCGGCGGGCCGGACATGCTACGCGATCTCAAGGACTTCTACCTCGCGCAAGGTTTCACGGAAGGCAGCCTCGGCGAGCCCGGCGAGTTCGTGATCGAGAAGGCCTTCGTCGAGAAGTGACCGCCTGCGCCTCTGCCATCGTGGCGGCCGCAGCACACCTCGACTAATTCGTTCACGTCCGATTGCTCCCGGCCGCTCCGCCCGCCTAACATCCGCCGCGTGGGCCTATGAGTTCCAGCGGGGTTTGTCATGCGGGGTTTGCGTCAGGGCGCTTCGGCGCTCGTTCTTTGTTTGCTTTTGCCTCACGGCGTCCGAGCCGACGCCATCGCCGACAATCTCAACGTCTACAGGATGAGCCCGCCGCTCGCGTCCTACACGCCGGGAACCATCGTGCGCGGACACCTGGACAAGCGCACCTTCCAGCGCACCGGCGAGAAGCTGCTCAAGGTCAACATCGTGCGTTGCCGGGCCTCCTTCGACAAGGACGGCATCGAGGAGAACCTGGACAGCGCCGCCTTCGCGGTGCGCGACCAGAAGTCTTTCGGGCTCTCCGCGGGATGGGCGAGCCTACTCAACGCGAACTTCAAGGGGAACTACGTCGAGGCGGTGACGCTCACGTTCACGGGCACGATCTACGAATACACCGAGGACAAGCTCAAGGCGCTGCGCCGGAAATGCCTCGGGTCTGCGAATCCCGCGGGCGATCAGGGCCGCTTCCAGTTCCAGATCGTGCGGCAGGCAGTGGGGCGCTTCGAGTACGCGATCAAATATACGAGCGCGACCAGCGCCGGTCTCAAGGTCGACATCGTCAACAAGCTGTCAGCGGAGCTCGGCGGCAGCGGCGAGATCGACCGCGAGGGCAAGATCACGATCCCGCGCGGGGCGATGGCTTATCCGCTCTGGCGCGAGGACTGGTGACGCTCAGCAGGCATGCGGCAGCGTGTCTGGATCCCGGCCAGCGCCGGGATGACGTCATGTGTGTGCAAGCGGTCTTCCAGCTCAACGTCTCTCCGGCGCAGGCCGGAGTCCAGAGACGTCGATTTCACGCGTCGAGGCGGTTCCGTCTCGCTGGTTGTCGAGCAGACGTCCCGTCCTGCTACTCTGCCGGTTGCGCGGCCGGCACCACTTTCGGTCTGTCGGGGAAATAGCGACGGAACAACGCAACGGTCGCCGGCAGGATAACGAGCTGACCGAAGAGCGAGGCGAACAGGCAGATGGCCGCCAGCTCGCCGAAGAGGCGCAGCGACGGCAGATCAGACAGCATCGTCACGCCGAGGCCGAGGGCCAGCACGATGGTCGTCAGGATGACGGCCGGGCCGATGTGATGGGCCGTACGGGCCAGCGCCTCGCGCGCGGGATCGGCCGGAGCGACCTCGTCGTCCGGCAAACTCAGGCGGTATTTCTGCTCGCCTTCGGCGTCGTCCCCATCGATGTCGGCCGCCTGGGCGAGCCGCTGCTCCTCGAGGCGATAGCGATTCAGGAAGTGGATGGTCGAATCGATGGCGAGCGAGAACGCGACCGTGATCGCGACGATGGAGGCGAACTGCAGGCCCTGGCCCGTGTAGTACAGCAGCGCGCCGGTGGCGAAGATCGGGAACAGAGACGGCAGGATACTCGACACGCCAACCAGCAGCGAGCGCAGCGCGACGCCCAGGAATATGAACACCAGGAAGATGTCGCCGACGAGGCCCCAGGTCAGCTCATGGATGAGGGTCGCGGAATTGCGTGCGGCGATGGCCGGTAGGCCGGTGACCGAGATCTCGTAGCCGGGGTGCGCCTTCCTGACCGCGTCGAGCGCGCGGTCGATCTTCTCGACCACGGGCAGGATCTCGCTGGCGTCGGCATCGGGCAGGCGCGCGGTGACGAGCACGGCCGTCTCGTCGTCGGTGATGAAGCGGTGCCGCAAGTGCTCCGGCAGGATCTTCACGTACCGCTGGATGTTGGGAATGCTCGCATCGCCGGCGGCGGCGAGCCAGCGGCGTAGGCTTTCGATCGACCATACGTTGCCGAGGCCGGCCTGCCGCTCCAGAATGTCGTGCGCCTCGGCGATGACGGCGAGCGTCCCTTGCTCGTAGAGCTTGACCGGCGGCGCACCGTCCGCTCCCGGCGTTCCCTTCCATTCGATCATCACGTGCACCGGATTGGCGCCGGTGAGCTTGGTGTCGAGACTGCCGGTGGCCGCCAGCGCCTGCTCCTTGTCCGGCACCTGGTCGGCGAGGCGGTACATGGGCTTCAGGCTGAAGAACGCGTGCCCGGTGCCGATCACCACGGCGAGCCCGAGGACGACGAACACCAGCGGATAGGCTCCCACGAACTACACGATGGCGTCGGTGGCGCGCTGCAGGATGCCGACTCGACGTCGGCGGCGGGCTCGCGACGCACGAACAACGCGGCGAACGTCGGCACGACGACCGCAACCGCGGTGTAGGAGATGAAGACCGCCATCAGCGCGGCCAATCCGAAGGTGCGGATGAGTGCGGATTCGGCGAAGGCGAACGAGACGAGCGCGATGGCCTGGTTCATGGCCGTCAGCAGGCAAGCGGGTGCCACATCGCGCACCGCGTTGCGGGCCGCCTCGATGCGATCGGCGCCGGCCAGGATGTCGCGCCGGATGGCAAAAACGAGATGCATCGAATCCGAGAAGCCGGAGACGAGGATCAGCGGCGTGATGACGTTGATGAAGAGGTTGAGGCGGAAGTCCAGGCCGCCGAGCACGCCGAGCGTCCATAGGATAGCAATGGTCGGGCCGAGAACGGCGATGAGGGTGAGCGACAGCCGGCGGAAAAACAGATAGGCGATCGCAAATCCGACGAGAAACCCGAGGCCGTTGTAGACCAGCCGGTCGCGCTCCACGGCATTGCGGATCTCAAGCTGCATGACGGGCGCCCCCGTCAGCTTGGCCGTCAGCCCGGATCCCGCCAGCGTCTCGTCGACCACCTGCTTGATGCCGCCGATCACGGCTTTCGCCGTGCGCTCCTCGACCATGGCGCGGTCGAGGGCGATGACGATCAGCGCCAGATCGCCTTCATCGGAGAGGAACTTGCCTTTGACGATATCGTTGTGCGTCAAGGCGTAGATCATGTCGGCGTAAGCCGCGTTATCCTCGGGCAGTTCGTCGGGAACGATCGGCGGCGCGTAGCCGGAAGCGTCCGGAAGTCCGCGCGCCGAAAGCATCGAGACCAGTCCGCCCACCCCATCCGTCAGTTGCAGCTCGATGACCGCGTTGCGGAACGCCTCTAGGCGCTCGCGCGCGAGAAGCGCACTGCCCTCGACCACCACGAGCACGTCGTACTCGCTCGAGGGAAAGCGGCGGTCGATCTCCTCGTACTGGCGGAACTCGGCAGTGTCGGTGCGGAACAATTCGGACAGGCTGTCGTCCACGCGCAGCTTCGAGACACCGAAGGCCGCGAGAGCGGAGAGAATGGCAATGACCAGGGCGGAGATGATGGGCGCCTTGAGCGCAACAAGGCCCAAGCGGTCGATCCCGAGCGAGAAGAGAAACGGCCGGCGCGTCGTGTCGGATGTGGCCATGCATCATGCCGGCCCGGGGGCCGGGCTTCCCGTTGTCAGTCTCGAGCTGCGGATAACGCCAATCTGCAACAATCGTTCGAGCGACGCGGATCACTGTGCCGGACAATGGCTGCCCACATTGCCGTCCGGAATCGTCCAGCCACGGTGGCATTTGCTCCTTGCGTGTGCAAGGGTTGCAGGGGACCTAGTGCGGTATTCCGCCGTCCGTTGCGGCCGGGCACCGTGCCCGCATGGCCTCCGGCTGATCGTCGAATCGAGGATCGCACCGCCAGATGCCAGACGCTGCTCCCGGCCAGGCCCTTACCTCGCTCGACGTCGTCGATCTCAAGTGTCCGCTGCCGGTGCTCAAGGCCCGCAAGGCGCTGGCCGGGCTCGCCCCGGGGGCGCTTCTCGAGGTGCTGGCCAGCGACCCCGGCGCCGCCCTGGATTTCGCGGCCTTCTGCCAAGCGACCGGGCATCGCCTGGTTGGGCAAAGCGCCGCATCCGGCGTCCAGCGCTTTCTGATCCAGAAGGCGGAGGACGGGGCCTGAGGCGCGGACGGCGCTCTCCGCAACGCACCCGAGCTTGACATGATGGGAGGGCTGCTCGCATAAGAGGCTCCCTGCCGGCCGAAAGGCCGCGCAGACGGCTGCACCTCATTCGAATGCTTTCGAAACAGCAGCGGTCCCGGGCGGTTAGCTCAGCGGGAGAGCACACGCTTCACACGCGTGGGGTCACTGGTTCAATCCCAGTACCGCCCACCATAAATTTCACCTTAGCCAACTGATAAACATATATTTTTGATCGCACCACGCGCCACGGGCGGCATGCTCCGCGCCGCGGTCGATCGCGACCAGACGAACCCGCGCGGTCGTGGCCGCTCCTGCCGCTGGCATTACTGATTGTCGACGCAGGCGTCGGCCAAGCACCCCTCGATCTGCCTCAGAAATCTGATGCCAGGGGTGTCATCCTCGAGGATTCTCTCCATCGTGACCCCGTCGGCGTGGCAGGCCGTGACTTTGCGTAACCCCGCCATAGCTTGAGACAATGTCTTGGTATCGGATGCGTTGAGCGTCAGCACGGCCGGCGGCTCGGAAAAAATCGCAGCGACCGGCGCGCCGTTCAGCACCTCTTGCGCATTGACGGCATTCCCGAGCGCTGACAGCACCGCCCGGTCTTTCGGATCGAGTTTCACGTTCGTCTGAGGATCGATATTGCAAGCGAGCGCCGCAGCGCTCGAGAGCGCGACCATTGCAAAAGCCACTATGAAACGCATTTGACTTCTCGCAGACATCACCACCATCTTGTCTCACTCTGCTGCAAGCGGCACGAGAATTCAACTTGAGTTGCTCGATGGTGCGACGCGGTAAGGGCTGGCGACGATAGGGAAGGCAGGTCTGGCGGAAGGGCTCACGCTTGGCCGCGGCATGGCCTTCCCGGCGTGCGGATCGTAAAGAAACAGTGGCCCGGACCCGATGAGGGATCCGGGCCTTCTCATTTGCATATCGGTCTAACAGGCAATCGCGACCGTTGCGGCAGGCAGGGCCGTCCATATGACCGCGACCGCGGACAGGAACGCCAAGATCGCCGTCACTCGTCCCATGAAGTTATCTTCGGTGTCGGTGCGCTCTCTCGAGAGCAGGCGGAGCCCGCGAGTTGCGTGCCAGGCGATGAGCAGCAAGGCGAACAGCGACAACAACGCAGCGGATGCCGTCAACACGACCTGAGCGTTGGCGATCACAGGCGAGTTTCCGCGCGAGAGGGCACAGGTCAGGGCGTTGGCCAGATAGATCAGACCGAAGAAGCCAAGGTAGATCGCCGGGCCGAGCAATGTCGCGACGAACTCCCAGACGTGGCGCGATCTCTTGTCCATGCCTCAGCTCCCGACCAAGCGGGGAAAGCCGTGCGTCAGAAGCAGTCCGAATATTCCCTGCGCCACGGTGTAAACCCACAGCAGGTAGGTGGTCTGCACGGAGAGCCTGCGCTTTTGGTCGAGCTTGCCCGCCATGTAGCGGGCGATCTGGGCGCAAACTGTCACCGCAAACCGCGCCTCGGCGAGGAGTTGCGATGCGACCCGCGCATTGCGCTTCCTCAAAGGAATGAGCGCTCGTTCAGAGTCTGGACCTCCAAACGGCATGGCCTAATCCGCGGAGCTAAATCTAGGCACTCCTTGTAGAACGCCTTGAACGTTTTCAAGAACCGGACCGACGAAGCCGTGGAAACACACGCACCCCGCAAGTTCCGATTGCAAAGTCGTGATACCCTCCCCGATACGACCGGCCGCGATACTTCATGACCTTCAGGCGTCGACGGTCGGCACCGTGCCGATCAATTCGTCTCGGGTTTCCGATAGGGTAATGTAGAGGGATTTTTGTTTCGTCTTTAAGCCTTCGAGCAAAAACTGAAGTGAAACGGTGGTCTTGCCGGTGCTCGGGTTGCCTTCCAGAAGGAAAAGACGCCCCCGGGCCAAACCACCGGACACGCTCAGAACTTATCCCTCGCTCGAGCGTTCAGATGATAGCGCGCCTCGATTTATCGTGGAGGTTATGATGTCTGAGACCGTAGTCGAAATTCTCGATGGACCGGATAAACCCGCATTGCAGTGGGCCGTTTTGTATCCGGAGCGGGGTCAGACGGTTACGTTCAAACTGCCGGAGGATGCAGTCGAGGCAACCATCCTGAAGATGGAAGAGGCCGGCGACGGATTTGATTTTGACCTCACCG
>JAFKKW010000297.1 GCA_017304275.1 Hyphomicrobiales bacterium
GATAGGGCGAATTTCTCGATCATCACACTAGCGCGCAACCAATCTCAATATGAAGATCACGATCAATGCGCCGATGGTGGCATTGATGATGTCACCCAGCAGTCCGCCGCCGATGTAGAGGCCGAGCCTCGGAAGCAGCCAACCGGCGACCACGGCGCCGACAATTCCAAGCACGATGTTGCCGACCAGGCCGAAGCCGCCGCCTGCAATGAGCTGTCCGGCCAACCAGCCGGCAATGGCACCGATAATGAGCCAAATAAGAATTGCCTGTGGATCCATGTAGATATCTCCTCCGGTTTGACAAACGCCAGACCCTCCGCTTCAGGCGGACGCCTGAAGCTCCTGCGACGTTACTTGCGTTCGCCGGGACGCGATACCGTACGACTGTGCAGGTGCTAACAGGGGAAGACGAACGCGCCTGCCGCCGGCACCCTCACGCCGCTCTATGACGCTGCGACCACGCGCATCCGCGCCCAAGCATCTGGATTCCGGCTTCGGATCGGCGGTAAATTGACGGTTGCATGTTCCTTAGTGTCTTCGACATCTTCAAGATCGGCATCGGTCCGTCGTCCTCCCACACCATGGGGCCGATGACGGCTGCGCTACGATTCCTCGAAAGCCTGCGCGCGCTTTCGACCCGCGACGACATACGGCGCGTGCAGGCGCGGCTCTATGGCTCGCTCGCGTACACCGGAAAGGGGCACGGGAGCGATCGGGCCGTCCTCCTGGGCCTTCTCGGGCACGAGCCCGCGACGCTCGACGTGACGCTTGCAGACCTGCAACTCAAGCGTCTCGAGACCGACAAGACCCTGCATCTCGACGCCCTGCCTCCGATCGCCTTCGATCCGACCGCCGACCTCGTCTTCGACTATGGCCCGCCGCTGCCGGGGCATCCGAACGGCATGATGTTCCTGGCGCTCAACGAGGACGGCGCGCCGATCGTCATGGAAACCTACTATTCGATCGGCGGTGGATTCGTCGTCAATCCGGCGGACCAGCATGCGGCGCAGAACGATGCGTGCGATGCCGACGCCTGCCCGTTTCCGTTCTCCTCGGCGTCGGCGATGCTGAAGATGGCCAAGGCGAGCGGGCTCTCGGTCAGCGAGATGAAGCGGTGCAACGAGGAGGCCTCGCGCACGCCAGCGGAGGTGCGGGAGGGAATCGGGCGCATCTGGCAGGCGATGTCGTCCTGCATGGACCGCGGGCTCGTGACCGAAGGCATCCTGCCGGGTGGCCTCAAGGTCTGCCGGCGCGCACCCGGCATGCTCAAGCAGATGCGCGAAGAACAGAGCTCGAATCGCCGCCAGCCTCATGCGGCAACCGATTGGCTCTATCTCTACGCCATGGCCGTGAACGAGGAGAATGCCGCGGGCGGGCGTGTCGTCACGGCGCCCACGAACGGCGCGGCCGGTGTCGTGCCGGCGGTGATCCGCTATTATCTCGACCACTGTCTCGGAGCCGATGCGGAGCGGATCGACGATTTCCTGCTGACGGCCGCCGCCATCGGCGGGCTCATCAAGCACAACGCGTCCATCTCGGGCGCCGAAGCCGGATGCCAAGGCGAGGTCGGATCGGCCGCGGCGATGGCGGCCGCCGGCCTCTGCGAAGTTCTCGGCGGGACGCCGGCACCAGCGGAGAACGCAGCCGAAATCGCGCTCGAGCACCATCTCGGTATGACCTGCGATCCCGTCGCGGGGTTGGTCCAGGTGCCGTGCATCGAGCGCAACGGGCTTGGCGCGATCAAAGCCGTGACGGCGGCCTCGATCGCGCTCAGGGGTGACGGCTCACATTTCATGCCGCTCGACAATTGCATCGCCGCCATGCGCGAGACGGGCGAAGCGATGAGCACCAAGCTCAAGGAAACGAGCCTCGGCGGGTTGGCCGTCAACCTGCCGGAATGCTAGCGCCGCCTTGTTATCCTAGAGCCGTTCCGGTTTTGTTGGAATCGAGGAACGGCTCTAAGGTCTTTGTTTGGCCGTGCTTCTTATCGGACTTCGTGAGGGCACGGCTTCGCCATGACCCGGTTCCCACTTTTCCGGAAGCACTCTACGCCGCTTCGCGCGCCCAGGCGGGGAACGGATCGGGCAGCGTTGACCAGTCGCTGGTGTCGACGGGCCCATCCTCGGGCACCTGCATCAGGCACGCATCGAGTTCCGCCCTCATTGCGGCCGTGTCCATCTCGCGCGTACCGATGAACACGATCTCCTGCCGCCGGTCTCCCCAGACCTTGTGCCAGGTCTTGTCGATGCGTTTTACGAGGCGCTCGTCGTCCGGCCAGTTCTTCTTCGGTACGGCCGCCCACCAATAGCCGATCGCCTCATGCTGAACGAGCGATCCGGCTTGCGCGATCTCGCCAACCCATTGCGGCCGCGTCGCGAGCCAGAAGAACCCTTTGGCGCGCACGACGCCCGGCCAGCTCCTGTTGAAGAATGCATGGATCTTCGCCGGCTCGAACGGGGCGCGTGCCCGGTAGACGAAGCTCGAGATGCCGTATTCGTCGGTCTCCGGCTGATGGTCCTTGAAGCCATTGAGCTCCTGGAACCAGGTCGGATGACGATGCGCGGTCTCGAAGCTGAAGAGACCCGTGTCCAGGATCTCCCGCGGCGCAACGCGCGCGTGGCTGGTCTCGATGATGCGGGCATCGGCGTTGAGCGAACGGATGATCGACCGCGCCGCCATGAGCTGCTCGGGCGTCGCGATGTCGACCTTGTTCAGAACGATGACGTCAGCGAACTCAATCTGATCGACGAGCAACTGGACCAGCGATCTCTCGTCGGCATCGCCCGCGATCTCGCCTCTGTCCTTGAGGAAGTCCTGTGACGCGTAATCCTTAAGCAGGTGCGCCGCGTCGACGACCGTCACCATGGTGTCGAGCCGGGCGACATCCGAAAGGCACTCTCCATCCTCGTCGCGAAACTCGAACGTGGTGGCGACCGGAAGCGGTTCCGCGATGCCGGTCGACTCGATCAGGAGATAGTCGAAGCGGCCCTCGGCCGACAGGCGGCGCACCTCCTTCAAGAGATCGTCGCGCAAGGTGCAGCAGATGCATCCGTTTGACATCTCGACCAGCGCCTCATCGGTCCGCGACAGGTTCGCTCCGCCCTTCTCGACCAGATCGGCGTCGATGTTGACCTCGCTCATATCGTTGACGATGACCGCGACCTTGAGGCCTTCGCGGTTGTTCAAGACGTGGTTGAGCAGCGTCGTTTTTCCGGCCCCAAGAAAACCTGACAACACGGTGACGGGGAGGCGCTTGTCGACGCGGTTTGCCGATTTATCGAAATGAGCAGCCAGTTCCGAATCCATTCTCCACTCCTTCCGAACGTATGAAGTTTGTTCGGATGTTATAACATCCGAACAAACTTCATCAAGGGGGAGGACGCCGGCAACCTCAATCGCCGCAAAACGGCAGCGGAGACCTAATCGAGGATCATGTCTCCGCCAGTTATCGGACTCCGTGCAGCGGAAGGTCGTATCAGTTCAAGTTGATGCTGCCGAACAGGCGCACGCTGGCCCCGGGCAGAAGCACATCCTCGCGACGCTTGAAGGAGGCGTGGTTCAAGACCTCATCGTCGGCGAGGTTCTCGCCCTTGATGCCGATGGTCGCGATGGGGCTTATGCCCACGATCGACTCCTGCTGGAACGTGTAGCTCACCTCAGCCGAGACCAGCGTATAGCCCGGCGTGGCGATCTCCTCCTCGCCGAACTGATCCTGGTCGAATGCGTGAAGCACTCCCGCGCGCGCCAACCAGTTCGGATCGCGGTAGTAGATGCCGCCGCCCAGACGATGCGGAGGGATGCGCGGCACATATTCGCCGCCATCGAACTTGGCGTGAACGAAGTCATACTGGCCATCGATGCCCCAGAGCCCCTTCCAGATCGGCGCCACGTCGTACTGGAAGGAGAGCTCCGCACCGTAGAATCGTGCGTCGCGCTGTTGGAAGTAGACCAAATCGAATGCCTCTTCGTGTCCTTCGCCTTCTTCCTCTTCGTGCTCATGCTCGCAATGGGTGCCGGTGGGATCGCACTCGAACCCCTGCAACTGGCGATAGATGAACCCGTTGTAGCGCGTGTAATAGGCCGACGCATCGAAGCGAAAG
>JAFKKW010000298.1 GCA_017304275.1 Hyphomicrobiales bacterium
CGCCACATCTGCTTCCACAGCGGTTCCTCCTCTCCAAACGCGGACGCATCGACCGCGGCGTCGGATGAGGCAGACGCCGCGGGTGCGGCGGCCGGAGCGGTCGCCGGGGTGCGCACTTCGGGGAGCGGTTTGCTCACAAGCAAGGATGAGGGCAACGCGTAGGCGAGCTCGAAATTGAGAAATGCTTTTTCGCGCGGCCCCGTCGGACGCTGCACCAGGAGGTCGAGCGTCCAGGGCTCGGTGGGATCGAGCGTGAGGTCGTCGGGAACGGTGAAGAGGCCGATCTCGGGAAGCGAGGGGGCGCCCTGCGCTTCTATAGCGCCGAGGCGCTCGTGGTTGCGGTCGCGGAAGCGGGCACCTGAGCCGTCCTGCTCGATCTCGATGCGATCGAAAATGCCGCCGCGGACGTAGCCCGATCCCTTGAAGGAATAGCGGCCTTCGCCGGCGACCAGGATCGCCTGCTGCCCGGGTTTCAGCCGGCCGCGCAGCCGCTCGTAGCCGGCCTCTCCGAGAAGGCTCTTGCCGATGGCCGGCACGCTCGCGAGCGCGGCATAGAGATCGATGAAGGTCTCGTCCGGGTTACCCTGCTCGGGATGGGCGACGGCGGCCTCGTTGCCCGCGCGCTCGAACGCGGCGTTGACGTCGCCGACCGAGAGGCGAAGCCTGCGCACCGATCCGTCTCCAAGCAGGCTCTGCCAATCGCGTCCGCCGGGCGCCGCCATGTCGACGGTCTTCGCCTCCGCCACCACGCCAGGCTGCCCGGACGCGGGGGCGCCGTCCGCGGAGATCCGCCCGCTGCGGATCAGGCGCACGGCCGAGCGCACGATGCTGTCGGCCATGACCAGCACCGTCACGGTCGCGCCGCTGACGATGTCGGGCTGCGGCGGCCGCGCCGTGCCTGCCGCGATCGGTCCGATTTTCGTGCCGACGAGCTTGTTCAGCGCCTCGACGACGCGCCGTTCCGGAACGCCGACCAGGACAATCGGCTCCTTGTGCGCCACCAGCTTGTAGCCGGCGATCGCGCCCTGCATGTCGATGCCGACCAGGATGTGGATGGGCTTGCCGGAATAGCCGATGGAGGCCGTGAAATCCGAGTTCAAATAGACGAAGCCGATCTGGACGTCGTTTGCGAAAACCGGCAGGAGTGGAGGATCGCCCTGTGGAGAGCCGAAACGGGTGGCCTGCGTGAAGAACTCCTGCGGCGTGGCCTGCGCCGCGAACGCCGCGAGCTGCGATTGTGCGGAAGCAGGCGCGGCGGGGCCGAGCATGACTGCGGCCACCACGGCCACCATGATCCAATGCACCAGCTTCGCCGCCAAGGGACACCTCTTGGTCCAATCGCGAGAAGCTGTATCAACGATACATCTTTTCCGACTTGACCTCGCTCAAGGAGGCGGGTGACGTGCCGGGTAGTCTCGTCCTCTCTTTTCAGTGTTCGGTGCCATGACCTCCTTGAAAGACGAGCCCGCCGGCCGCATCCGCTCAATGAGCGAGTTCTTTGCGCTTGCGCATGCCATGGAGCTGGATGCGGCGACCCGCTACACCGAAACGTCCCGACAGCTTCGCGCGCAGGGCGAGACGGCGTTGGCGGATTTATTCGGCGAACTGGCCGAGACGGAGCGCGGTCATATCCGCCAGATCGACGAGTGGAAGGATCATGACCCCTCGCAGGGGAATGCCGACCTGCCGTGGCCGATTCCCGATACATTCGACGGGACGCCTGAGGAAATGGCCGGCACCAGGCTTTTGACTCCCTACCAGGCGCTGGCATCCGCGGTGCGCCACGAGCAGCGCTCGTTCGGGTTCTGGACCTATGTGGCTGCACACGCCGATGCGCGCGACGTCAGAGAAGCGGCGGAGCAGATGGCCCTCGAGGAGCTCGAGCATGTGAGCCTTCTGCGCCGTGAGCGGCGCAAGGCTTTCCACGCCGGACGTCTCGAAGGCCGGCCGGCCGGCGAGGCGCCGGTGACGCTCGCCGCGCTTGCAACGTTCGAGCGGCGTCTTGCCGACCTCATGGCGCGCGACGCCTCGTCGGCACACGAGCCCACGCGGTCCCTTGCCGCAGCAGCGAAAGACGCGGCCGCGAAGCTGGAGGCGCTGCACGCAGCAAAGCATCCGGTGCTTTCGCTGCCCGCCCTGGCGACGGAGCTCACCAGCGATCAGGGCGCCCTCGCGGAATATCTGGCCGAGGCATATTTGCGGCTCGCCGAAACGTCACAGGATGGCGACGTCGTCAGCATTGCTCAGGAGGTCGCGAGGGAGGCCATTTACCGTCTCGGCGTGCTCGGACCGAAAGGACCCGTCGATCCCGACGAATGAGCCGATCTGCCGGTCAAGCCGACCGTAAAGCCGGCAGGTCTGCGGCCCAATCGACTTGATGATCGACTTCGGCTAGTTTCCGTTGTGGAAGCCGCCATGTGAGACCGCGTTCCGTCTCGCGGCGGTGTTTTAACCTCCCACCCAAGCCGTTGACTGCGCGCGGCCGTCAGGATGGTCCGCAGGGCCGGGATCCGGTGCGTGCTCTCAGGCTGCGAAAACGCGTCGAGCCTTTTCATGACCTACGACTTCTGCGTGATCGGCGGCGGCATCGTCGGCCTCGCCACGGCCATGCGGCTGCTCGAGATGCGGCCGGGGGCGAGCCTGCTGTTGCTCGAGAAGGAGGCACGCGTCGGCGTGCACCAGACGGGGCACAACTCGGGCGTCGTTCATGCCGGCATCTACTACAAGCCCGGAAGCAACAAGGCGAAATATTGCGTCGCGGGGGCGGCCGCCATGCGGGCGTTCTGCACCGCGCACCAGATCCCGTTCGAGATGTGCGGCAAGCTCATCGTCGCGACCAATGCGCTCGAAGAGCTGCGAATCGACGCGCTGTTCGCGCGCGCGACCGCCAACGGACTCAAGCTCGCGCGGATCGGGGCGGAGGAGCTCAGGGAGCGGGAGCCGAACATTTCGGGGACCGCGGCGCTTCTCAGCCCCGAGACCGGTATCGTCGATTTCGTCAAGGTCTGCGAGACGATGGCGCGGCTGGTCGAGCGGGCCGGTGGCGACATCGCGTTCGGCAAGACTGTGGACCACATCAAGGAAACCGGCGATGCGGTCGAGATCGGCGCCGGAGCGCAGCGCTGGTCGGCGCGTCAGGTCGTCGTGTGCGCCGGTCTCCAGGCCGACCGGTTGGCGCGGCTGGCGGGGCTCAAGGTCGAGTTCAAGATCGTGCCGTTTCGCGGCGAGTACTTCCAGCTCCCCCCGGAAAAGAACGATATCATCCGGCATCTCATCTATCCGGCACCCGATCCGACCCTGCCGTTCCTCGGGGTGCACCTGACGCGCATGATCGACGGCAGCGTGACGGTGGGGCCCAATGCGGTGATCGGGTTCGCGCGGGAAGGCTATCCGAAGCTTTCCTTCGATCTCCGCGATACGTTGAGCTTTGCGGGGTTTTCGGGCTTCTGGAAGCTGGCGTGGAAGCATCGCCGCCATGTCGTGCGCGAGCTGCGCGGCTCGCTGTCGCGGGCAGCCTATCTCGAGGAATGCCGGAAATATTGTCCGAGCCTCACGCTCGCCGATCTGCTGCCTTATCGCGCGGGCGTGCGGGCGCAGGTCGTGATGCCGGACGGCGATGCGGTGGAGGACTTCCTGTTCCTCGACACGCCGCGCATGCTGCATGTGTGCAACGCGCCGTCGCCGGCGGCGACGTCGTCGATCCCGATCGGGGGGATGATCGCGGAGCGTCTGCTGGCCAGGACCGCGTAGAGCACGGGGGGACTGGCGAGACCTGCCGCGCGCCGGCCGTCGAGCGGGAATCCGCACAATTCTTATCGCAAAGATCTTTTGCGCATTCGGCGAGCCTAGCGCTGGGTTCCGGGTCTCGCCGCTTACACGCCGACGGCGTGGCGGGCAGGGGACTGGTCGAGATAGGCGTCGAAGCAGGCGCAGACGCTGCGTACGAACGGGCGGCCGAGCTCGGTGATGCGGAAGCCGTCCGGTGTGGGCTCGATCAAGCCGTCGCGGTCGGATTCCAGGATCAGGCGACTGTCCTCGATGAGCGGCCGGGCGGCGGCGCCGAAGCGTTCGAGCAGGTCCGTCTCGGAAAACGCGAGG
>JAFKKW010000299.1 GCA_017304275.1 Hyphomicrobiales bacterium
GCTCGCGCTCGGCGGTGCCGATCTCGTCGGAGCGGCCCGACGGCGTGATGATGCGGCTTGCGTCCTCGGGGTTCTCGCCGAAGCGCAGCATGTTGCGCGAGAGCCGCATCATGGGACGCACCAGCAAGGCGCTGATGGCGAGATAGACCAGCGCCGCCGTGATCAGCGAGATCATGATCGAGATGACAACAATGTTCGTCGCATAGCTGACCATGGCCCGTTTCAGGGGCTCCTCGGGCAGCACCACCTCGATCACGTCATCGAAACGCGGGCCGAGGTAGCCCACGATGCGGATGACGCGGTCGTCGGCCGCGAAGAACACGTTGATGGCGTCGCCGATCTCGGAGATGCGCCGCGCAAGCTCCTGGCCGAAGGTGAGGCCTGGCGGCTCGCGCAGGTCGAAATGCTCGTCGATCGAGATCTCGGTCACCGGCGGCAGCACGAGGCGACGCGCGCCGCCGCGGCGGATGGCGATGGCGCGGACGAGCGCGGTGCGGGTCAGCTCGTTGCGCAGCGCAGGCGGGACGTTGCGTCCCGGCACGGCCTCCGCCGCGAGTGCGGCAACGTTGGCCGCGGTCAGGCGGTCGTTCAGCCAGCTCAAGCGATAGTTGGCGACCGAGGGCAGGAAGATCAGGATTTCCGCCAGCATGACGAAGACGGCGGTGAGCATGAGCAACTTCGCCGGCAGTCCGAGGCGAAGCCAGCCGTGCCTGAGCCCGGCGGCGCGCTCGCGCAGCCACGCCATGCCGGGCAACGGCTGTTTTTCCGTCGTTTCGATCACGCGCTCATTCGTATCGAGAGGCATCTCACTCACAGCAACGGCTCCGGCCCCCGCCGGTTTCGACCCGCAGCCTCATATCGAGTCTCGCATTTCAGGCCCGGCCTGTCATCCATGGCCGGCGGCAGTGCCCTCGCGATGTCCGGACATGGTCAAGACCTTCCGGGGGCTTAGAGATATATGGGTGATCAGCGGAGCTAACCAAGCTTCGCAAGAAAATCGATGAGCTTACGGACGTTTCCCTGGGCGGGCAGGGACGCGTAGTAGCGGAGGGCCGCCTGCTTGCCGATCTCGCCGAAGGTCGGATGGGCTGCGACATAGCCGGCGACCGCGGTGATCGGAAGCTTCCGGGATATGGCCAGCGCCCAGATCTGGATCAGCTCGCTTGCGGCCGCGCCGACGATCGTTGTGCCCAGGATTCGCCCCTTGGGCGTTATCACCACCTTGATGTGGCCGGTGGTCTGGTGCTCGGCGTGCGCGCGGTCGCACTCGGTGTACGGCCAGCGCAGCACGTTGACCTTGTGCTTGCCGGCGCGCGCCTGCTCCTCGGTGAGGCCGACGTGGGCCAACTCGGGATCGGTGAACGTCACCCAGGGGATGATGGCGGGATCGAACCTGGCGGGCAGGCGGAACAGCGCGCGGCGCAGGACGATCTCGGCCTGGTAGCCCGAGACATGGCTGAAGCGCGGGCCGCCGGTGACGTCTCCGATGGCGTAGATGCGGCGGTTGGACGTTCGCTGGCCGCGATTGACGGCAATGCCTTCCGGAGTCTGCCGCACGCCGGCAGCGGGAAGATTGAGGTCGGAAACATTCGGCGTGCGTCCCGCGGCGATCAGCAGGTGTGAGCCGTCGATGGCCACGACGCCGTGCTCGGAGGTGACGTGGACGCGAATGGTGCTGCCGACTCGCTCGACCTGCTCGACCCTCACGTTCTGGCGAATGTCGAGGCCCTCGGCGTGCAGGGCCTTCAGCAGGACAGCGGTGGCCTCGGGATCGTCGTTGCCGAGCGCGCGGCCGGCCTCGAGCACGGTCACGCGGCTGCCGAGCCGCAGATGCGCCTGCGCGATCTCGAGGCCGATCGGTCCACCGCCCACTACGACGAGATGTGGAATTTTGCGGTCGATGTCGAAGATCGTCGCGCTCGTCAGGTAGGGGCAGGCGTCGAGGCCGGGAATGTCGGGCAGTACCGGAGACGAGCCGGTCGCGATGACGAACCGGCGGGCGGTGATGCGGTAGTCGCCGGCGAGCAGCGTGCGCTTGTCGAGGAAGCGGGCGGCGCCGTGGACGACTTGGACGCCGAGGCCGGCAAGACGCTCGGCCGAATCGTTCGGTGCAACGGCGGCGACCACGCGCCGGACGTGTCCCTGAACGGCGCGATGGTCGATCTGCGGCTCGACGGCGGCGATGCCGAAGGCGTCGGCGGTGCGCATGGCCTGAGCGCGCCGGCCCGCCGCGACCAGGGCCTTCGACGGCACCGATCCGCCGAGGCCGCCTCCGCCCATGCGTTGTTTTTCGATGAGGACGACCTTGCGTCCGAAGGCTGCCGCCATGGTCGCGACCGCCAAGCCCCCGGAGCCCGCCCCGATGACGCAGATATCGGCGGCGAGCGGCTCGCCGGCCAGCACACCGGAGGGGGCAGCGGTCGCACCGGGGGCGCTCTCGGACACGGCGGATGCGGGCCTCGGTACGGTCATGGCGACGTGCTCCTGGTCGTTCCGGCGATCAAGGTCGTCGGAGCATTCCCGCGTCTGGGCCGCCGTGGCAAGGTGGTCAGGCGCGTTAAATGGCCCGCACACACAGGCTATTTCGGGTGCCGCCGTGGCGTGGGGGGCGATCCTAGGGTTGACGAGGGGCGGGCGGCCGCCCCGGCGCAAGCCATGCCATCTCAATTGACTTCGCCCGGTCGCCCACTTATAAGCCGGCATCCCAATTCGATCAGCCCTGGATGGCGGGTTTTGCCGTCGCCGGGCTTGTTCGCTTTCAGCTTCGACTGGAGTATTTACGGTGAAACGGACTTATCAACCGAGCAAGCTCGTCCGCAAGCGCCGGCACGGCTTCCGCGCCCGCATGCAGACGGCCGGCGGCGTAAAGGTCATCGCGCGCCGCCGCGCGAAGGGTCGCAAGCGGCTTTCGGCCTAGCTCGCAGCATCATCTCGCCCGGGAGCGGGAGGCGTTGCCGTGGCGATCGAGACGCTCAAGAAACGAGCGGAATTTCTAAGGCTTAGAGGGGGCGCGCGGTTCGCGACGCCCTCTTTTGTTTTGGAAACGCGTCCGGCGGCGGCGGGCGCTCCGGCGCAGATCCGCTTCGGCTACACGGTGACGAAAAAGCTCGGCGGTGCCGTGGTCCGCAACCGCATCCGCCGGCGACTCAAGGCGGCTGTCGGGCTCATTGCGCCGAGCCTTGCGCGCGCCGGCTACGACTATGTGCTGGTCGCCCGGCCGGCGGCCTACGACCGGGTGTTTGCGGAGCTCAAGAAAGACCTTGAACGGGCTCTGCAACGCGTGCATCACGCAGCGGCGAATCCGGTAAAAGGCAAATCTCCGGAACGGGGTTAATCACGTCCGCGCTCATATCGCCCATATCCATGGGATAAGCGCGGGTTGTAAGAGAGCCAGTCTGAAATTTTGCGGCCCGCCGGCGCATGGTCACGGCGGATACCGCGGTATCCGAGGTCTTCATGAGCCAGCGACCCGACGATCAAAGAAATCTCCTGATTGCCGTCGCCCTGTCGATGGCGGTGATGCTCGGCTGGCAGTTGTTCTACGCGGGTCCGCAGATCAAGGCGCAGCAGGAAAAGGCGCAGCGCGAGAAGGCGGTCGAGGCGCCGAAGCCGGATTCCTCCACCACAACGACGCCGGCGCCGGCCACACCGGGAGCAGTCGTCGGACAGAGCGTGCAGCCCGCGCAGACGATCTCGGCCACGCCGACGGGAACGCGCGAGGAGGCGCTCGCCAAGTCGGCGCGCGTGCCGATCGCGACGCCGTCGCTGACGGGTTCGATCTCGCTTGCGGGCGGACGCATCGACGATGTCGTGCTCGTCAACTATCGAGAGACCGTCGATCCGAAGAGCCCCAATGTCGTGCTGCTCTCGCCGCTCGGCGGTCCGCACGCCTATTTCGCCGAGTTCGGCTGGCAGGGGGCGCCGGGCGGGCAGACCGCGCTTCCCGACAGCGAGACGCAGTGGCAGGCCGAGCCGAATGCGAAGCTCACTCCCGAGACGCCGGTGACGCTGACCTGGGACAACGGCCAGGGCCTCAAATTCAAGCGCACGCTGTCCATCGATCCGAACTACATGATCGCGATCACGGACGAGG
>JAFKKW010000300.1 GCA_017304275.1 Hyphomicrobiales bacterium
TCGGCGGCGACCGGCGGCATGCTCGCGACCTATGTTGCAAAAGCCCTGGGCAGCCTCCGCAGCGGGCTGCTGATGGCGGGGCTGTTCGCCCTGCTCTACGGGTTCCTCTACCTGATCCTGCGGCTCGAGGACTACGCGCTGCTGTCGGGTGCGATCCTGGGGTTCGTCGCGCTCACCGCCGTCAT
The DNA here is from genome assembly GCA_017304275.1 of Hyphomicrobiales bacterium. Lineage (GTDB taxonomy): Bacteria > Pseudomonadota > Alphaproteobacteria > Rhizobiales > Hyphomicrobiaceae > Hyphomicrobium_C. Next base: position 186 of record JAFKKW010000300.1, read on the forward strand.
GTTCGCAACGCTCCGCGTAGACTGGTCCGGGCTCAGCGGCCCGGCGGCGGGCGAATCGCACGGCGCTCAATCATCCGTGGTATGAATCGCGCGCTGGCATCGCGATTCGCATCCGAAAGGAGATCCGCTGCACAAGCCTGCAACCAAGAACGGCGCATCGGCGTGCTGCCAGCTCGGGGACTACGCAGGGAGACGATCGAATGAATATCAAAGCACTTGTTGCGGAATTCATCGGCACGTTCATGCTCACGGGGGCGGTGCTCGGTGCCGCCTTCTACTCCTTCGGCGCGCCCGCGGGGGCGGCTGGCATTATTGGCGTTGCGCTGTCGATCGGCATCACCGTCTTCGCCACAGCGCGTGCGATCGGACATATCTCGGGCGGACATTACAATCCGGCCGTGACCCTTGGCCTCGTCGCCGGTGGACGTTTCAAGGCGGGGGATGCGATCGGATACATCGTCGCCCAGTGTCTCGGCGCGATCGCGGTCACGGGCGTCTTCGCCACGATCGGCAATGCGCCACCAACGTTCGCGGCAAACGGCTACGGCAGCTTGTCGATGCTCGACGCCAGCCTCACGAGCGTGCTGATCATCGAGACCATGCTGACGGCGTTCTTCCTGATCGTCATCATGGGGTCGACACGCCCTGGCGCGCCGGCCGGCTTTGCTCCGCTTTCGATCGGCCTCACGCTGACCGCCATCCACCTGATGTCGATCCCGATCTCGAACACTTCGGTCAATCCCGCACGCAGCCTCGGCCCGGCGGTGTTCGCCGGCGGAGAGGCCCTGTCCCAGCTTTGGGTGTTCTGGGCAGCGCCGATCGTGGGAGCCGTCATCGGCGCGCTCATCTACCGGTGGCTGGACGAATAGGGCGATAGCGGAGCATTCACCCTCGCTCGAAGAGCTTGAAATTGCGCTTAAATTGCCCGCCGCCTTGTCAGCGGCGGGCTTTTTTGCCCTCAGTGCGACTTTTGGGCCGCGCCAAAGTCCCTGTTTTTTCTTGATTTTTATAGAGGTGTGTGCGATTGGGGCGTCGGCTCGGGCGCAGGGGCACCGATCTCATCCGATTGCATTTGTCCCTTTTCGAGCCCCGAATTCTGTATTTGCCCGCTTGCGGCATCCGCCCTTCCCCTGCGCTCTCGTCGTCTTGAAGCTGCGCCCGGAGACCGTCCTGGTCCGTTCCGGATGTACGCGCTCGGGACTCTGAGATCGTTGATGGAGACTTGGTTTATTGGAAACGAAGACGTTCGCTGAGCTCGGGCTCAGCCAGAAGGTTCAGGCTGCGATCACCGCAGCCGGCTATGCAAACCCCACCCCCATTCAGGCCGCGGCGATCCCCGTGGCGGTTACAGGACGGGATGTCCTCGGCATCGCGCAGACCGGCACCGGCAAGACCGCCTCGTTCGCGCTGCCGATGATCACGCGGCTCGAGACGGGACGGGCGAGGGCGCGCATGCCGCGCTCGCTGATCCTGGCGCCGACGCGTGAGCTCGCCGCGCAGTGCGCGCAGAGCTTCGAGAAATACGGTGTCAATCACAAGCTCGATGTGGCGCTGCTCATCGGCGGCGTGTCGATGGACGATCAGGTCAAGAAGCTCGACCGCGGCGTCGACGTGCTGATCGCGACGCCCGGCCGCCTGCTCGATCATTTCGGACGTGGTCGCATCATGCTGATGGGCGTCGAGATCCTCGTCATCGACGAAGCCGACCGGATGCTCGACATGGGCTTCATTCCGGACATCGAGAAGATCTGCAAGCTGCTGCCGCCGCGTCGGCAGACGCTGTTTTTCTCGGCCACCATGCCGCCCGAGATCACGCGGCTGGTCAACCAGTTCCTGCATGATCCGGAGCGCATCGAGGTCGCCAAGCCCGCGACCACCGCCAAGACCATCACGCAGAGCTTCCGCTTCTGCCCGGACAGCGAGGACTGGGTCAAGCGCGAGATGCTGCGCGACATGATCCGCGCCGATAACGTCCGCAACGCCATCATCTTCTGCAACCGCAAGCGGGACGTGGCGATCCTGCTCAAGTCGCTCCTGAAGCACGGCTTCAACGCCGGCGCGCTGCACGGCGACATGGACCAGACAAGCCGCATGGAGACGCTCGACAAGTTCCGTAACGGCGATATCACGCTGCTCGCGGCCAGCGACGTGGCCGCGCGCGGCCTCGACATCCCCGATGTGTCGCACGTGTTCAATTTCGACCTGCCGTGGCAGTCGGACGACTATGTGCACCGTATCGGGCGCACCGGGCGTGCGGGCAAGCAGGGCATCGCACAATCGATCGTCACGCACGACGAGCTGAAGAGCCTCAAGGACATCGAGAAGATGCTCGGCGAGGACGTGGTTTGGATCGGTACGCCGCCGACCGAGCAGGACTTTGCCGACGCCGGCAAGCGGCGCCGTGGTCGTGGACGCGGCGGCAAGCCCGGCGCATCGCGCGACGGCGGTCGCCGAGACGGCGCACGCGGCGAGGGACGCCGGGCTTCGGGGGGCGGGCGTGGTGAGCGGCCTGCCGCGGCTCCGGCCGCTTCACAGCCCGCAAGCGAGCGCACCGCCACGCGCAAGGACCGCGCCCCGCGCGAGGAAGCCCGCAGCGAGCCACCGCGCGAAGGCGCCCGTCCGCAGCAGGTCGCCAAACCACCGAAGCCCGTCGCAGCCGCCAAGCGCGAAGACCGGCCTGCAGCTCCTCCGCCAGCGCCGCGTACCCGCGCGCCGCGGCCTCAAGAGCCGGAGAGCACCAAGGCAGCCGTCGGCGCTTTTGCCGGAAACGTGCCTGCGTTCCTAAGGCGATCGTCGCGGCCCGCCAAAGCTGCCGGCGAATAATTTATCCGGGACTGTTGCGCATGCTTTCTGTTGCGCTGCCCGCGAGCTTCCGCTCGCGGGCGCACGCTGGCGGATTCACCTTCGCTTGCCGAGGGTTGCTTATCAATATCCGGAGCAAACCCTGCTCAACAAACCGCAGCGCGCTTCGCGGCGGCACACGAAAAGAAGTCAAGTAAATCTTGCAGCGCAGCATAGCTAAGCTGTGGAAAGCTCGCTGTATTGCCCAATTTGTGGGCGACGCCGGCGCTACTGTCGTCTCGTAAGGGAGGCGATAGCCATGCTTCATCATCGGCTCACCACACCAAACACAGGCCGCCGGTTACGAGATTCGGACTACGACCCGGCACCGGACACGATCGAGGCGACCCAGCTTCGTCGGCTGGCCAGCACGGTGCTTTCGAAGACGCCGGAAGATCTCAGTGCGCTCGCCGAAACCAATCCCATGCTCGTCTGGGAATGGATCGAGGCGTTCCGCAAGGAAAAGCTCGCGGCCGAGGCGGAGGCGCGCTATTGGTCGGCCGCGGCGGCGGCCCTCGCCACAGCCACGCCGGATACGTTCCGGACGGCTGCGGAATAGCGACGGCGGGCGGCGCTGTAACCCGGGTCATCCAGCGTCACCGCCATGTCTGATGTCGAGATCTGCCGCTGGGACCAGCTTGCATCGAGCCCCGAGCGCGACCGCCTGAGCGGCGACATCGATCACGTCTTTTTCTCCTCGAGCCTGCGCCAATCGTTCGACAGCGCCGACGACAGGGCCACGTTCCGCGAACGCTGGCTCGGCCGCTATCTCAAGCATTTTCCGCATCTCGCATGGGTCGCGCGCGACGCGACGCAGCGCGTGGTCGGCTATCTGGTCGGCAGCCTCGACGACCCCGCACGCGATCCTCTTTTTTCCGACCTTCCGTTCTTCGCGCATTTCCGCACGCTCACGCCCCGTTACCCGGCGCAGCTTCACGTCAATCTCGACGCGGAATGGCGCGGGCGCGGCATCGGCGCACGGCTTATCGATGCCTTCGCGGCTCAGGCCCGTGCAGCGGGCGCGCCGGGCGTGCATGTCGTCACCTCGCGCGGCCCCCGCAACTTCTACCTCGCGAACGGCTTCATGGAGCGCGGTGCCTTGAAAAACGACGATGTCGAGCTGCTCTTTCTCGGGCGTGAGCTTTGACGTCCCTCCGCACGCGTAACCGTGGGGCAATGGCGCGCATCTGCGTGGGAAGCATTGAGCCGCCGCAGCTCTCGGCTTAAACCGAAACGCGACACGCAACACCTGGACGTCGATGGCCGAGGCTCCGCAACACAACCCAGGACCATCTCCCGACCGGGCGCCCGCGGTGGCACTCACGGGCGTGCAGAAATGGTTCGGCGATTTCCATGTGCTGCGGGACATCTCGCTGGCCGTCGATGAAGGCGAGAAGATCGTCATCTGCGGCCCGTCGGGCTCGGGCAAGTCCACGCTCATCCGCTGTATCAACGGTCTCGAAACACACGATGCGGGACGCATCGTCGTCGACGGCACGGAACTCACGCGTGACCTCAGGACGCTGGAGACGATCCGCTCCGAGATCGGCATGGTGTTCCAGAGCTTCAACCTGTTTCCGCACCTTTCGGTGCTCGACAATCTCACGCTGGCGCCGCAATGGGTGCGCGGCGTGAAGCGCGCCGAGGCGGAGCAGGCGGCCCTGGCATTGCTCGACCGCGTGCGCATCGCGGATCAGGCCCGCAAGTTTCCGGGACAGCTTTCGGGCGGCCAGCAACAGCGCGTCGCGATCGCGCGTGCGCTCGCCATGAACCCGCGCGTCATGCTGTTCGACGAGCCCACCAGCGCGCTCGATCCCGAGATGGTCAAAGAGGTGCTCGATGTCATGACCTCCCTCGCCGAGCAGGGCATGACGATGCTGGTCGTCACGCATGAGATGGGCTTTGCGCGCGCCGTTGCAGATCGCGTCGTGTTCATGGATCGCGGCGAGATCGTCGAGGGCGGCGCGCCGGAGGCGCTGTTCAAGGCGCCCCAGCACGAGCGCACGCAGGCGTTCCTGTCGCAGATCCTCGGGGGCTGACATGCACAACGCGACGCGTTCTCCCGGCATCGCCGGCGCGCACCAAGCCCCGTCACCCGGAAGCTCGCGCTGCTCGCTTCCGACCCCAGATCAAGTCCGGGGCAGGCTCTCTTCCCCGCTGGGAGAGGTAAAGGGAACGTGCGCGTCTCGCGTCCCCTCTCTCGCCTCGGGAGAGGGGCAAGATAGGGGGGAAATTTCCGCGACATGCTTTTCGCACTCTCCTCCTTGCCTCCCTTACGTCCTGTCGGAGACACGCCGTCGGCATCATGGGAGAGGAACGCTGTCGCGAATTGCGGCGGCGCTCGCTGGGCTCCTACTTGCAGGCTTGCTTGCGGCACCGGCGGCCGCGCAGTCGCCGACGCTCGAGACCGTGAAGAAGCGCGGACAGGTGACATGCGGCGTCAACACCGGGCTTGCGGGCTTCAGTGCGCCGGACGACCGCGGGAACTGGGTCGGACTCGACGTCGATTTCTGCCGGGCCGTGGCCGCGGCGATCTTCCGCGACGGGCGCCGCGTGCGGTTCGTGCCGCTCAACGCCAAGGAGCGGTTCACGGCGCTGCAGTCGGGCGAGGTCGATATCCTGTCGCGCAACACGACGTGGACCATGAGCCGCGACACTTCGCTGGGGCTCAACTTCAACGGCATTCTCTATTTCGACGGGCAGGCGTTCATGGTGCGCCGCTCGCTGGGCCTCAAGGCGGCGGGCGATCTCAAGGGTGCCAGCATCTGCGTGCAGAGCGGCACGACGAACGAGCTCAACATCGCGGACTTCTTCACGACGCACGCGCTGCGCTACCGCCCGGTGGTCTACGAGCGGCTGGACGAGGTGCTCGGCGCCTACCAGAACGGACGCTGCGACGCCTTCACGGCCGACAGCTCGCAACTCATCGCCGAGCGCCTGCGGCTGCCGGATCCGGACGCGCACGAGATCCTGCCCGACCTCATCTCCAAGGAGCCGCTCGGGCCCGCCGTGCGCCAGGGCGACGCCGGCTGGGCGAACATCGTGCGCTGGACCCTGTTCGCCATGATCAACGCGGAGGAGCTCGGCGTCACGCAGAAGACGGTCGACGCGGACCGCGAGTCGTCCAATCCGGAGATCCGGCGCCTGCTTGGGATCGAAGGAAACTACGGACAGGCGCTCGGGCTCGATGCCGACTGGGTCGCGTCGATCCTGAAGGCCGTCGGCAACTATGGTGAGACTTTCGAGCGCAATCTCGGGCAAGGCTCGCCGCTCAAGATCGCGCGCGGACGCAATGCGCTCTGGAAGGACGGCGGGCTCCTGTATGCCCCGCCGGTGCGGTGAGACGCGTGCGGGGCCTACCCTCGAAACGCTGGCTCGACCGCAAGGCGTGGATCGACGCGGCTTACGATCCCCGGATCCGGGCCGTGGTGATCCAGGCCGTCCTGGTGCTGCTGCTCGACCTACTCGCTGCCGAGATCGTGCTCAATACGGCCGCGAACCTTCAGAAGCGCAATATCGCCTCGGGGTTCGACTTCCTGTCGCGCACGGCGGGCTTCGACATCTCGCAGACCCTGATCCCCTATACCAACAAGAGCAGCTACGGGCAGGCGTTCCTGGTCGGCCTCGCGAACACGCTTCTGGTGGCCGCGCTCGGCATCGGGCTCGCGACCGTACTCGGGTTCGCGCTCGGCATCGCGCGTGGCTCGCCCAACTGGCTCGCGTCGCGGCTGGCGCTCGCCTACGTCGAGGTGATCCGCAACG
>JAFKKW010000301.1 GCA_017304275.1 Hyphomicrobiales bacterium
GGCCCTGCCATTCGATTTCGAGCGTCTGAGGATTGTACCGGCTGCCGTGGCACGCCGAGCACGGCGCATAAACACTGGGCAGAAACAGCAGCTCGACCATCACGAAGCCTTCGCCCTCACAGGTCGGGCACCGGCCCTGGGCGACGTTGAATGAAAACCGTCCTGCGCCATAGTGGCGCCTTCGCGCCAAGGGCGTTTTGGCAAAGAGTTGGCGCACATGATCGAAGAGGCCGGTGTAGGTCGCCAGATTCGAGCGCGGCGTGCGCCCGATCGGCTTCTGGTCCACTTGAACAAGACGGCGGATGTGCTCCACGCCGCTCACGATGCGTCCTGTGGTGGCGTCCTGTGCCACCGCGAGCAGGGGGTCAGCCTCGTCCTCCTCGGAAACGGCAACCGGCCGTCCGAGATGGTCGACGACCAACTCGGGAAGTGCCTGGCTGACGAGACTGGATTTGCCCGAGCCAGAGATTCCCGTGACGGCCGTCAAGCAGCCGAGCGGAAACGCAGCATCCAGACCGTGCAGGTTGTTGCGCGCCACACTTTCCAAGCGCAGCCATCCCTTGGGCTTTCGCGGCGTCCGCTCGACTGCGCCCTGTCTATCGAACAGATAACGACGCGTGATCGAAGCCTCGACATCCGCCAGTCCCGCGAGCGGCCCGCTGTAGATCACCCGGCCGCCCTTCTCTCCGGCGCCCGGCCCCACATCGACCAACCATTCGGCATGGCGGATCACGTCGAGATCGTGCTCGACGACGAACAGCGAGTTTCCTGCCGCCTTCAGCCGCTCGAGGATCGTGAGCAAGGCTTCTCCATCTGCCGGGTGCAACCCCGCTGAGGGCTCGTCGAGCACATAGACCACGCCGAAAAGCTGTGACGACACTTGGGTGGCGAGGCGCAGGCGTTGCAGCTCTCCGGAGGAGAGCGTCGGCGTGCTGCGGTCGAGCGAGATGTATCCGAGACCAAGGTCGATCAGCGGCCCGAGCCGTTCGAGCAATTCGGACGCAAGACGTTGCGCGGCCGCCCGCTTTTCATCGGAGAGATTGGGTGTGCGGCGCACGTCGGGCGCATTCTTGTGCGCCAAACCACCGGCAGCGACCCGACTCTCGACCGCTGCAGCGCGGGCCGCCTTGCCCAGGACATGACCCTTCCCGGCAACCGCGCCATGACCGAGCGCGCCGTGCGCGACCGGCGTCAGCAGGTCTCTCAGCTTGAGCAGCGACAGATCGCCGAGCTCGGCGATGTCGAGTCCCGCGAATTTCACCGACAGGGCCTCGCGCTTCAGGCGCTTGCCACGACAGGTCGGGCAATCGCGCCCGATGATGTATTGAGAAACGCGCTTCTTCATCAGCGCGCTTTTCGTGTTGGCGAAGGTCTCCAGCACGTAGCGGCGGGCGCCGGTGAAGGTGCCCTGATAGCTCGGCTCCATGCCGCGCTTGAGCGCGACACGGGTCTCACGGGGGGTGAAGCCTGCATAGACCGGCACTGTCGGCTGTTCGTCGGTGAAGAGGATCCAGTCGCGATCCTTCTTCGGCAAATCGCGCCCTGGCGTATCGATGTCATAGCCGAGCGACACGAGGATATCGCGCAGGTTCTGGCCGTGCCACGCCGGCGGCCAGGCAGCGATCGCCCGCTCGCGAATGGTGAGCGTATCGTCGGGCACCATGGTCTTCTCGGTCGCGTCATAGACACGGCCGATCCCGTGACAGGTGGGGCAGGCCCCGGCGACGGTATTGGGCGAGAAATCCTCCGCATAGAGCATCGGCTGATTGCGCGGATATTCGCCGACGCGCGAATAGAGCATCCGCACCAGGCTGGAGAGTGTGGTCACGCTGCCGACAGAGGACCGCGCGTTGGACGAGCTGCGCTGTTGCTGCAAAGCGACCGCAGGCGGCAACCCGTCGATCGCATCGACCTCCGGCACGCCGGCCTGGTCGATCAGGCGGCGGGCATAGGGCGCGACCGATTCCAGATAACGGCGTTGCGCTTCGGCATAGAGCGTGCCGAAGGCCAGAGACGACTTGCCCGAGCCGGATATGCCAGTGAACACCACAAACACATCGCGCGGAACGTCGACATCGACATTCTTGAGGTTGTTCTGACGCGCTCCGCGGACCTGCACGCACCCCGAGCGCTCCGTACGTCCACTACCGGAGACGATCGACGTGAGAGGTGTTGGTTTCTTCTTCACTTAGATTTTTCCGCAGCATCCGCATTTTCAGTCTTTTCTACACCATCGAAACAGCATCGAAATCGGTGGCGCCATAAGAAACGCGGCAATGGCCGCTTATGGAACGGTGATGGTCATCAACCGCCGGCCGCTGTCATCTGTGCCGCTTCATTCCCGGCGATGCGCCTTAGGACCTGGATGCAGCGCCTGGTAAAGGCCGGACCTCGCCGGTCGAACAGAAACCCCGCCTGCACCTTACGCATCATGACACGGCGCGTTCGTTGCTCCGGCGCGGATTGGTCGAATTTGGCGGCTCGGCATTGGCCTGACAGGTCTCGGCAGACTTGAGCGGCGCCGAGGCAGCCATCCGCTTTAGCAACTCCGCGAGCTGCGTTTGCACGACGCCACCTTCAATCGCCGAAGGTCCGCGACCCGAAGGCGACCCGACAACATCACCGTGCGGCACTTATCGAGACGAGCTAGGGCAGCCGGCGCGCGACGCACCAGCTACCAACATCCATCCACTTTGCGGGTGTGGCTGGCTCACGGATTCGAGGCATGGGAGGCGTTGAAATTGCCCCAGCCACCCATTGTTCACATGGCGATTGCCAGGCATTGCGTAGGTAAAAAACCGCCTAGCTACGCTTTGCCCGCAGCCAGACGGCGTTCTATGAACGCGTTCAACGATATAAGCCCAGAAGGCTTGGTGCGGTCGAGAAGACTCGAACTTCCACGGGTTGCCCCGCTACCACCTCAAGGTAGTGCGTCTACCAATTCCGCCACGACCGCATCATGGCTCGAAGCGCCCCATATAACGAACCCGCGCGAGCGGAACAAGGGGCCTGGCAGCCGGCGCGTTGAAACCGGCCTCCGAGCGCAAAAATTCCCAACCACGGCCTGACCTTCCGGGATGTCCGGACAGACGAGGCCCTGCTTGGGAGCCGCCGAACTATCAGAGCGGTCAGGTGAAGGCAAGCACGAAACGCCGCGCCGGGAGAGGCCGCCGAAAGCCGCGGTCCCGGCCCGTCCGAAAGATGGTACGACATCATCTATGATGGATTTCGATAGAAGCCGCGTGCAATGGATCACGAGTTCGGGCCTCGTCGAGCACCCCTTTTCGGTCGCCGCCATGGAGCGACGCGTTGCCGCCATCCGCCACCAAAATGCCCCCGAGTTGGTCTGGCTTCTCGAGCACCCGCCCCTCTACACGGCGGGAACCAGCGCCCGCGCCGCCGACCTCAAAGAGCCCGATCGGTTTCCCGTTTTCACGACCGGCCGCGGCGGGCAGTACACCTATCACGGCCCCGGCCAGCGCATTGCATATGTGATGCTGGACGTGCAGCGCCGCTTCGGATCGGACGTGCGCGCCTTCGTCGGAGCGCTCGAGCGGTGGATCATCGCCGCCCTGGCCGACCTCGGTATCGCGTCCGAGGTGCACCCGGACCGGGTCGGCGTCTGGGTCTGCCCGCAGGACACAACGGCGACGGAGCGGAAGATCGCCGCCATCGGGATCCGCGTGCGCCACGGCGTGAGCTTCCACGGCGTGAGCCTGAACGTCGCCCCCGACCTCACGCACTTTGATGGCATCGTTCCGTGCGGGATCGCCGACCGCGGCGTCACGAGTCTCGCCGACCTCGGGTGCAGCGCGTCTATAAAAGATGTGGATATGTGTCTGAGGCAATCCTTCGAGACGACATTCGGCAGCGGAACCGACCTCGTCTCGCCGGCCGCAGCCGGATTGATAGCCCGCGAGGCTGTCTCGAAATGAGACTCAGGTCCGAAATGGAAAGACCCGGCCGCGGTAAGCGGGGCCGGGTCTCTTTATCACTACGACGAGCCTCGGCTACGGACGAGAGCCGGGTTGAGAAGGCTGGGCGCCAGCGCCAGGCTCTCGATCTGCAACGTCCGCT
>JAFKKW010000302.1 GCA_017304275.1 Hyphomicrobiales bacterium
CGGCCGCGGCCTGACGCAGCAGCAGGTTCATGTCGTCGTACTTGCGAAAGACCTCGAAGAACAGCTGGGCCGAGGCCTGCAGCTGGCGCGCGCTGCGCATCTCGGCCGTCACGTCGAGCTCGCGCATTTTCGACACGGTGCCGACGCGGTGGATCTCGCCCAGAAGCTGGACGATGCGGTTGTGCTGCTTGGTCGGATCGAACCCGGCGATCTTCATCATCCAGATCAGGCGCTCGAGCCGCTTGAAGAAGATCCGCGTCTCTGCGGGCGCGCGCGACCGCTCCAGCCACAGCAGAGCGGCCGGGACCCACAACTGCCGTTCGATCCACTCGAGGCGCTCGACGAACTCTCCGAAGTCTCCGATCCCGGCGGCGCCGCTTTCCCGTCGGCGCAGCAACGCCAAGCGCTCGGCGGCGGGCCGCAGGCCGGTGGTGAAGAACGCCGCGCCGGCGCCGGGCGCGTTCAGCTTGTAGCTTTCGGCGATCTCGACCTCGATGGGCTTGCCGCTCTGCCTGCGGCGCTTCAGCGTCCGCAAGTGGCCAAGGAGCGCATGCATGTCGGCCGCGCCGAGCATCGCTTCGCAAGCTTCCCAGATCTTCTGGCAGTCCGTGCGCTCGGCGGCGGGCACGATCGACAGCAGATTGAACTTCGCGCGGTCGGATTTGGAGAAGTCGACCCGTGTCTCCTCCTCTGTCCTGAGGAACGCCCAGGCCTCCTCCTCGTCCTCGACCGACGATACGATCACGCAGCAGCGCTCCGCGAGATAGTCGATCAGAGCATGTCGCAAGCCGGGATCGAACTCCGATCCGGTCAACTCCGTCCGCAGATAATTGCGGTTCTCGATGATGTTACGCTCGGTCTCGGACAGCACATCGAGATCCTCGTCCGGGTCGACGGAGGTGGCGCCGGGCGCCTGGACGAAGCGCTCGCACGATTGGGCCATGGCGTCCTGGGGGCTGAGCCGGACCTTACGGCCACGAATGAACCCGTTGAGCCTCTCCTGCATGACGGGATCGCTTTCGAGGTCGCGCAGCACGGCGAACAGGATCGTCAGCGACATGATCCGCTGGTGACCGTCGACGAGCGCTGCCTCGGACTGGCCTTTCCTCTGGGCGACCATCAGCTTGCCCAGGAAATACCCCCGTTTGCCCTCGCTGGCGTGCATGGCGCCGACAATATCCGACAACAGACGCCCTATCTGCTCGGTTTGCCACGCGTAGGCGCGCTGAAAATAGGGAAGTTGGAAATGGAACGCGTCGGAAAACAATTCTTTGAGCGGTATGACGCTAACCGAAACAAGCTCGCGCACGCGGAACGTCCCCGTGTTCTTTTCTCGTTACGACCAAGACGCCCCAATCCGGGGCTCGCGCCGCGGGAAGACCTGACAGCGGTCCGCTGGTACGTCGGGAATATAATTTCCGGGTTGCGCATCATCTCCGCAGCCCGTGCTATTAGCCCACATGAAATACCTTGCCGACTCGCCCGTCCCAGCCTGAGACTTATACACGCCCTCCGCGGCGAGGGACGAGCGTAAGAGTGTAACGCACGACGCCACGCGCGAGAACATCGAGGCTGCGATCGCGCGACACGTTGTGAAACAGTGCGTGAAACCGGACACACACGTAGGCTGCATGATCTTCAAGATTGTCGACCGGGAGGCATGGCAGACGGCATGCCGCGAGGGCATCTATCGCGGCTCCGCGCACGACGTGCGCGACGGGTTCATACACTTTTCCGCAGCCCATCAAGTGCGTGAGACGGCCGCCAAGCACTTCAGAGGGGCTCGAGACCTGCTGCTGGTCGCCGTCGACGAGACGGCGCTCGGCGACGCGCTCGTGTGGGAGGCGTCGCGCGGCGGCGATTTATTCCCGCATCTCTACCATTTTTTTCCAACCGCCCGCGCGCTGTGGGAACGACCGTTGACCCTCGATGGCGATGGGATACCGGTCATTCCGGAGGATGTCGTCGCATGATGCGCGTCCTCACCAGCCTCTCGCGGCCTTTCCTGCTCGCGCTCGATCCCGAGCGGGCGCACGAGCTTACCCTTCGCGCGCTCGAGCTTGGCGTCTATCCGCGAGACACGGGCGCTTCTGACGAGGTGCTCGGTCTCTCGCTTTGGGGATTGGATTTTCCCAATCCGCTCGCCGTTGCGGCGGGTTTCGACAAAGACGCGCGCGTCGCGGATGCGTTACTGGCGCTCGGCTGCGGCTTTGCGGAGGTCGGCACGACGACGCCCCGGCCGCAGTCCGGCAATCCGGCGCCGCGCGTGTTTCGCCTGATCGCCGAGCGCGCTGTCATCAACCGGCTCGGCTTCAACAACGCGGGGCACGCGGCGGCGCGGCGGCGGCTCGCCGCGCGATCCCAACGCGGGATCGTGGGCGTCAACATCGGCGCCAACAAGGACAGCCGGGACCGGATCGCGGACTACGTGGCGGGAATCGAGACGTTCTACGACGTGGCGCGCTATTTCACGGTCAATATTTCCTCGCCCAACACGCCGGGGCTGCGCGATCTGCAAGCGCCGGAGGCACTGGAGGATCTACTTTCGCGCGTGATGGCAGCGCGGGCCGCAATGGTCGCAAAGGGCCGTCCCAGCCGGCCGATTGTCGTCAAACTGGCACCGGATCTCACGCACGATGCCTTGCAGGCCACCGTGGCGATGCTCGTCCAGCACGGCGTCGACGGCATTGCGGTTTCGAACACCACGCTCGACCGGGCGGGCCTGACCGATCTGGCCGCCAAGGAGGCTGGCGGTCTCTCGGGCCGGCCGCTGTTCCAGCGCTCCACGGTCATGCTGGCGCGTGTCCATCGGATGACCGAGGGTCGCGTGCCGCTGATCGGCATCGGCGGCATCGACAGCCTCGAGACGGCGCTGGCCAAGATCGAGGCGGGCGCCAGCCTGCTGCAGCTCTACACCGGGCTCATCTATGAGGGGCCGGGGTTGATCGGGCGCATCAAGGACCATCTCGCGCAGGTTTGCCGGGACCGACGGCTCGCATCGATTTCGGAGCTAACCGGCACGCGCGCCGCGGAGTGGGCCGCGAAACAGATCTAAAGAGATCGGGCGCGGTCCTTACTCGGCCGGGTGTGGGCGCAGCAGGAGGCGCGACGGGTCGTCGTCAGGCTCGTCGGCTTTCCCGACATGCGGGCTGAAGAACCGCCAGATCCAGCCCGATACGTCGTCCATCAGCGCGAACACCGCCGGCACGAACACCAGGCTCAATACCGTCGACGAGATGAGGCCGCCGATGACGGCAATGGCCATGGGGGCGCGGAACTCGCCACCCGCATCGAGCGCGAGGGCCGAGGGCAGCATGCCGCCGACCATGGCGATGGTGGTCATGATGATCGGGCGGGCACGCTTGCGGCCCGCATCGACGATGGCCTCGTCGCGCGGAATGCCCTTGCGCATCTCCTCCACCGCGAAGTCCACGAGCATGATCGCGTTCTTAGTGACGATGCCCATCAGCATCAGGATGCCGATGACGACGGGCAGACTGATGGGATTGCCGGTCACGGCGAGCGCCGTGATCGCGCCGCCAATGGAGAGGGGAAGCGAAAAGAGAATGGTGATCGGCTGCAGGAAGCTCGCGAACAGCAGTACGAGCACGGCGTAGACCATCATCAGGCCGGCGCCCATGGCCTGCCCGAAGCTCTCGAACACCTCGCCCATGATCTCGGCCGCGCCGAACTGCTTGATCTCGACGCCGGGCGGCAGGTCTTTGGCGGCGGGCAAGGCCATCACGGCGTTGATGGCATCGCCGAGCGGGGTTCCGGTCACGAGGTCCGCGCCGAGCACGATGCGGCGCGTGCGGTCGTAGCGATCGATGGCGGTTGGCCCTTGTCCGTAGTCGAACGTCGCCACCGCCGAGAGCGGGATCGCGGCACCCGACGTGGCCGCAACCTTCAGCTCCTCCAGGAGCTGGCGGTTTTCGCGGGCGCCGGTCTCGAGCTGGACGCGGATCGGCACCTGTCGCTCCCCGACGTCGAACTTGGCGAGGTTGGCACCGATGTCGCCGATGGTGGCGATGCGTACGGCTTCGGAAATGGTTTCC
>JAFKKW010000303.1 GCA_017304275.1 Hyphomicrobiales bacterium
CTATGGCGGATCTCGCTGAGATCGCGCTGCCCTTCCGCCGCGCGCACGGCCGCTGGTACCGCGTCGCCACCAAGTACCTGAACCTGACGCGCCGCTTCTTCGCCGCCAAGGGTCTTGCCGACTATCGTATCGTGGAAAGCCTGGGCGCGACCGAGGGCACGCCCGCCGCCGGTACGGCCGAGCTGATCGTCGACATTACGACCACTGGAACCACGCTCAAGGCCAACGGACTGCGGATCCTCGATGACGGCCTGGTGCTGCGCTCGGAGGCCAACCTCATTGCATCGAACTCTGCCGCCTGGACGCCCGCCGCCCGGGAGCTCATGGAGACGATCTCGGAGCGGATCAAGACTTGAGTTGAACCCGACGCTGGGCCGGGGTCGCAGTCGCATACGGTTCGGCGAGGACGATGCGCCTCGTCTCGTCTCCGACCAATGGAAAGCCGAGCTGCAGTCACGCAAGCAGCAGCTCGACGCCTGCAAGGCGAAATAGCCATCCCTGCTTCGACACACACCATGGCCGTCATTATCGCGAAGCGATGCTCCACATCGACAGGCGGCCATCCAGGGCGTCGCGTTCGACGGTGTCGCGCAGCCACGGTGTGGTGTGGTAGGAGCGGTCCGAATGAAAAAGGGCGAGCCCTGCCGCGCAGGACTCGCCCTTCGTGTTCGGTCAGCGTGCCGATCAGTGCACGCTTGCGATCTCGAGCTCGCCGTCCATGGCGTGGCTGAGCGCGGCCTGGCGCGTATCGGTCAGCGCGATCGGCGTGCCGTCGGCTGCATGCAGCGCGAAGAGATTGATGCCGCGAGGCAGATCCTCGATCGCAGGGAACATGGCGAGCGCTTCGTCGGAGGACAGGGTCTTGATGTAGGCGACCTGACCGCCACCGAGCCTCGCAAGCTCGATCTCGCTCATCACCGGAGCGACTGCGGGGCGCGCTTTGCTGCGCCGCTTCGTGGTCTTTGTATTCTCATTCATGACGCAACTCCTCCTCTCTCGAGGTATTCCAACGTCATGGAAACGAGGCAGGCTTGGGATTTCCTTCGCCACCTCTGCCCATGATCTTACGATTCGATACGCTTGGCTGTAGCGGGCGGGCACCTAAGCGAGACGAATCAATCGCCTTTCGGCGTTCGTTAGCGTCGAATCGACGCATTAGTCGGGCCCGGAGCCGATCTCGATCTTTCGTACGAGACGATGCGGCTCATGCCGGACGAGATCGATGGCCAGGAGCCCGTTCGAGAGCTCCGCGGACTGCACTTCGATCCCCTCCGCCAATACGAACGTCCGCGTGAACTGGCGCGCCGCGATCCCGCGATAGAGATACTCGCGCGATTTGTCGTCCTGCTGGCGCCCGCGCACGGTGAGCTGATTGTCCTCGACCGTGATCTCGAGCTGGTCACGGGTGAAGCCGGCGAGCGCGATGGTGATGCGAAGCTTCTCCTTCGCGCCATCGGCGGGACCGATACGTTCGATATTGTAGGGAGGGTAGCCCTCATTGCCCTTGCCGGTGCGGTCGATGAGACGCTCGATCTCCTCGAAACCCAGAAGCAGCGGGTTGGACAGCACGGATAGTCTGCTCATGACTGCGAAAGCCCTTTCGATAAGCGACCTTCTCTACTTGCTTAAACGCGGCAGCATCCGTTCGGATCACTGCCAAATCCGGCCCGGTGAGGCGCCGGTTTCCATGTCCGACATATGGGATCGGCACGACGTCGTTCAAGCTGATCCCGTGCACGAGGATCGCGAATCAGGGCCGCGCGTCGCGGACCGGCTGCAGGACGGCTTTGAGCAGGGTGGCCTTGCGCTCGAGATGCAGCGTCACGGCGTCGAGCCGGCCGGGGTCCTTGAGCCGCCCGCCGATGGCCGCGACCAGCACACCCTTGAGCTCTGAGAGGGTGTCGCGCAGCGCCGTCTCCGTCCGGGCCAGCGTCTCGCCCACCAGCGCGGACGGATCCCGGCCCGGAGCCAGGACGTTGCGCGCCGGTCGCGTCCACCGCACCGGCTTGCCAGCTTCGAGAAAGCGCCCGTAGGCCGCCAGCACGAACCGCCCGAGGTCGGTGAGCTGGACCGTCGCCCGAGAGGTCCGGTCGGGAGTCACGCTGCGGCCGTCGCACGGCGCAACCAGCCCCGCCTTGCCGAGCGACAGCGCCGCCCGGCGCCGTGCCGCGCTCACCGAGCGCGACATACCGGGCTCCGTGACGGCAAAGGGGCCGCCGCTGGCCGCCGAAAGCAGGATCTCCCGCTCCCGTTGGCCGAGGCGCAGATGGCGGAGATGGGCGCGGCCGGCGTCGAACGAGACCCGGCATCGGCTGCATGGCGCGAGCCCCAGGAGCCAGGTCCGCGCATCGTCGTCATGAGGTCCGAGCGGGCCGAATAGCGCCGCCAACGCCGGACAGGCCTCCCCGGTATGCGGGCAAGCGGCTGCGGACGCGCCCACGCAGGACGCGTCGTGAGGGGTCGGCACCATGTGGTGCGCACCCCCCGTAACGCCTGATGCCTTCGGCACGATCTGGTGCATGGCCCTGCCTCGACGCCCGGAAATGGGCACCATCCGTTGCGGGCTCTGGCATCAGACGATGGAGGCGAACTGCATCGACAAGTGCCAGGCACGAAACGATACGATGAGTCAAAGGCTTACTGGCATTTACTGATGCGGAGCTTGCGCTTCCAGCGAACGACGTGGTGCCCTATCGAGACATGTCTGCACCCCGACCTTCGTCGGGGTGACGGGGGCGTGTGGACGGCCAGTCCCAAAACAAACGTCATCCCGGCGTCATGGCGAAGCCATGCTCCGCATGGAAGGCCGGGACCCAGATACGGAATGGAGGCGCGCAACCGGGGCCTTGCTGACTGTGGCTCTACCGCGCTTGCCTACTTGAACCGCCCGCCCTTCTCCAGCACCTCGATCTTATAGCCGTCCGGGTCCTCGATGAAGAAGAACCGCCCGAACGGCTTGCCGTCGTGGGTCATCTGTTTGATATCCTTAGGCGAATATCCGGCCGCGGCGATCTGCTCCCGCGTCCCTTCGAGGTCGTCGACCACGAACGCCACGTGCCCATACCCGTTGCCCAGCTCGTAGGGTTCGGTGCGGCCCTTGTTAACCGTCAGCTCCACCTCGAAGTCCGCGTCCGGGTTGCGCAGGTAGATGAGCGTGAAATCCGGAAAGTCGACGCGCTCGGCCACCGAGAGCCCGAAGGCTTGGCTGTAAAAGGCGACGCTCCGCGCCTCGTCCAGCACTCGCACCATCATATGGATCGCTTTCGCCATGGCCTGCCGCCTCCCGGTTGGATGGGGAGCGCCCGACGCCGCGGCACGGGTGCTCCAAGTCGCACCGGCCCCTTTACACGCTCCATTGGCTGCCCGCCAAGCACCGTGCTATCTCGGGCGCTCGGGATCATGTCGTCAAACGTTAAGAAACGGGGTCGAACTCAATGAAGGAAGTCATCGAGGAGCTTGAGCGCCGGCGCGACAATGCACGTCTGGGCGGCGGCATCGCGCGCATCGAGGCGCAGCACAAGCGCGGCAAGCTGACCGCCCGCGAGCGTATCGAGCTTCTGATGGACGAGAACTCCTTCGAGGAGTTCGACACCTTCGTCGAGCACCGCTGCGCCGACTTCGGCATGGAGAAGTCGAAGACCCCCGGCGACGGCGTGGTCACCGGCTGGGGCACCATCAACGGCCGTGTCGTTTACGTCTTCGCCAAGGACTTCACCGTCTTCGGCGGTTCGCTGTCGCAGGCGCACGCCCAGAAGATCATGAAAGTCCAGGACATGGCGCTGAAGAACCGCGCCCCCATCATCGGCCTCTTCGATGCCGGCGGCGCGCGCATCCAGGAGGGCGTCGACGCCCTCGGCGGCTACGGCGAGGTGTTTCAGCGCAACGTCATGGCCTCGGGCGTCGTCCCGCAGATCTCGGTCATCATGGGCCCCTGCGCCGGCGGTGACGTCTACTCCCCCGCCATGACCGACTTCATCTTCATGGTGAAGGACACGAGCTACATGTTCGTGACCGGCCCCGATGTCGTGAAGAC
>JAFKKW010000304.1 GCA_017304275.1 Hyphomicrobiales bacterium
GTGACGCCGGGCAAGGGCGGCACCACGCACCTCGGCCGCCCGGTGTTCAACACCATGAAGGGCGCGGTCGACGAGACGAAGGCTGAAGCCTCGATCGTGTTCGTGCCGCCGCCGTTCGCGGCGGACGCGATCATGGAAGCGGCTGACGCCGGCATCAAATACTGCGTCTGCATCACCGACGGCATCCCGACGCAGGACATGATCCGCGTGAAGCGCTACATGCGCCGCTACAAGAAAGAGAACCGCATGGTTCTCACCGGGCCCAACTGCGCCGGCACCATCTCGCCCGGCAAGGCCATGCTCGGCATCATGCCCGGCCACATCTACATGCCGGGCCGCGTCGGCATCGTCGGCCGCTCGGGCACGCTCGGCTACGAGGCCGCCTCTCAGCTCAAGGGCCTCGGCATCGGCGTTTCGACCTCGGTCGGCATCGGCGGCGACCCGATCAACGGCTCTTCGTTCCGCGACGTGCTCGAGCACTTCGCCGAGGACCCCGAGACGGATGCCGTGATGATGATCGGCGAGATCGGCGGCCCGCAGGAAGCAGAAGCCGGCCACTACATCCGCGATCACTTCAAGAAGCCGGTCGTCGCCTACATCGCCGGACTTTCGGCGCCGAAGGGACGGCGCATGGGCCATGCCGGCGCCATCGTGTCGGCGTTCGGCGAGTCGGCGTCGGAGAAGGTGGACATCCTCAACGACTGCGGCGTCGTCATCGCGCCGACGCCGTCCGAGATGGGCGCCACCGTCCAGAAGGTGCTGTCTACGCGCAAGGCGGCGTAGTCGCTCGGTCGACGTGCTTCCCGCCAAAGCGGCGGGAGCACCCTAGAGCCGTCCCGGCTTTGTTGGAATCGCGGAACGGCTCCAGGTCTTTCTTTCGTCGTGCTGCTTATCGGAAAACCGGGTTCCCAGTTTTCCGGAAGCACTCTAGGTTCGGGCGAGCGCTGCACCCGATGGCAGAGCCAGTCCGACAACCCGGCGGTCTCGCGGCCGCCGGGCTCCTTCCCACTGCCTTGGGACTCACTGCACGAGCCCCGTGATGCGGGGCGGTTGAGGAGACGACAATGTCGAAGAAGCTGTCCCCTGGCAGCAAGAAGCTCGACGAGACGGCGCTGCGCGCCGAGCTCAAAGCCCTTCGAGCACAAATTCCCGATCAGCCAACCCTCAACCCGATCGTCGGCGTCGCCTTCGATCTGTCGCGGCGTCTCGAATCCGGCGACATCACGTTCGAGGACCTCAGCGCGCTGGCGACGCGGCTCATGGACAGCGCCTGCGTGCATCGCGCGCTGCTACTCAAAGGGCAGATCGGCGTCGAGAGCGAAGCCGCGACGCGCAAGGAGTTCGGGGAGTTCATCGCGCGCGAGGTGGCCGGGATCGATCCCGACGACTTCGACGCCTTCAAGGCGCGCTTCGCCCGGGCGCGCAACGGCATCGTTTTCACCGCACACCCGACGTTCGGCCTTTCCGAAGCGCTCTCCAACCGCATGGCCGAGATCGCCGTCTCCGGAACCGGCAAAGGGCAGATCATCGGCCTTCCGCACCGGCCCGATCCGTCCCTCACGCTCGACTACGAGCATGGCCGCGTCGAAAGCGCGATCCGCAACCTGCGCGATGCCTATGCCGACCTGCTGACGGATTTCTTCGCCGCCGCTTATCCGACGTTCGGGGACCGCGTTTTCAAGGCCGATCCGCAGCTCGCCACGTTTGCCTCCTGGGTCGGCTACGACCTCGACGGACGTACCGACATCAAGTGGACGTTCTCGTTCATCGTCCGCCTCAAGGAGAAGGTGGCGGCGCTGTCCGACATCCGCGAGCGGTTCCTGGCGCTGAAGCCGCTGCTCAGCGACGACGCGGAGATGACGCGGCTCGTCCGGCAGGTGACGGGCAAGCTCGACCTCGGCATCGCCGCGTCGGAAGCACACGTCAAGGCGCTCGAGGGCGTCGGCAAGGAGGGCTTCACGCTCGCACATGCCGCCAACATCATCACGCAACAGGACGGTCATAACCTGGTCAGTGCCGAGCCGGTTCTGGCGCTGCTCGACCAGATCGTGGAAGCGACCGGCGACCTCAAGGCCAAGATCGCGGTCGCGTCGCTCGCCGGCCTCATGCGCGCGACGGGACTCGGCATGAGCCACATCCACGTGCGCGTCAACGCGGTGCAGATCAACAACGCGTTCCGCGCGTTCGTGCACGAGAGCTGGACGCGCAACCTCACCGAGCGGCAGGCGCTGGCGCGCATCGTCGAGATGATCAACTCGGTGAAGCCCGAGACGGTCAACTTCGAGACGCTCGACCTCGAGAACGCGACGGCCATCCGCCAGTTCGCCCTCGCGGCGCAGATCGCCAAGCACATCGACCGCGATACGCCGATCCGCTACCTCATCGCCGAGTGCGAGAGCCCGGCCACGATCCTGATCGCCGTCTACTTCGCCAAGCTGTTCGGCGTTTCCGAGATCGTCGACATCTCGCCGCTGTTCGAGACGCCGGAAGCGCTGGAAACCGGTCCGCGCCTCGTCGAACGGCTGCTCGCGGAGAAGGCCTACCGCGACTACGTGACGAAGCGTGGTCGGATTGCCGTGCAGACCGGCTACTCGGATGCGGGCCGCTTCATCGGCCAGATCGCAGCGGGACTGGCGCACGAGCGCCTGCACCACGGCCTCGCCGAGGTCGTGCGCAAGGCGCGCCTCAAGGACGTCGAGACGCTCATCTTCTCGACGCACGGCGAAAGCATGGGGCGCGGCGCGCATCCCGGCCCGCTGCGGCGTCGGCTGCGCTACGTGTTCCCCGGTGAATCGCGCTGGCGCTTCTTCCAGCACGGTATGCCGGTGAAGCACGAGACCAGCTTCCAGGGCGGTGACGGCTATCTGTTCTTCGCCAACCGGGAGTTCGCACAGCGGGCGCTGGCGACCATCGTCATGAGCGGCAAGGACCCGGGCGAGGGCGAGGATCCGTTCTATACGGACACCAACCTGGCGCTCGATTTCCAGATCCGGCTCCGCGACTACCAGCAGGAGCTGTTCGCGCATCCCGGCTACCGGGCGCTGCTCGGCGCGTTCGGCGCCAATCTCCTGTTCAAGACCGGCTCACGGCCGGTGAAGCGGCAGGGCGACCACCATTCGGACCGCGGCGACCCGGCGCGCATGCGCGCCATTCCGAACAACGCCATCCTGCAGCAGTTCGGCTACGTGGCGAACGTGGTGTCGGGCCTCGGCGCGGCCGTCGGCAGCGAGCGCGAGCGCTTCATCGAGATGGCGAAGCAATCGCAGCGTCTGCGGCCGCTGATCGAGATGATCGCACGCGCCAAGCAGCTTTCGAGCCTCAACGCGGTCGGCGCGAACGCCATCCTGTTCGATCCCGGGTTCTGGGCGCAGCGCGCCTCCTGGGGACGGGAGCCGCATCTCGACGGGGCGTTCAAGTTCCTCGCCGAGCAACTGCTCGACGACGACCGGGCGCAGAAGATCGCGGGGCTTGCACACTATCTCCGCCTCGATGCCATCGAGCTGCACCAGATCCTCGAGGAGATCGGGCTCGAGGGCGGCAAGATCCCGGACGATCATCGCCTGGAGCTCGATCTGCTGCAGGCGATCCGGGCCGCGCTCATCATGCGCATCTTCATCCTGACGGCGCAGCTTCCGCGCTTCACGCCCACCAACGAGGTGACGCACGCGGAGATCGTGCGCAAGGCGCTCAGCCTGGAGATTCCTGACGTAGTGCAGGTCATGCGGCAGGCGTTTCCGCGACGCGTCGACGATCCGAACGACGATGATCTGTTCGTCGAGAAGGCGAGCTATCTGCCCAAAGGCATCGACGATTACGGACGCATCGAGACGGAAATCCTCGAACCCATGGAGAAGGCCTACGAGCTCGTGCGAGAGATCGGCACCGGCATCTCGCATCACTGGGGTGCGTTCGGCTAAGACGAGACGAGATCCTGCAGGGAGGAGTAAGGGCGCGGCACAAGCGCCTGCCCCTCATCCTAACCCTCTCCCCGTCACGACGGGGGGAGGGTTTTTACTTACATCATGCCGAGCC
>JAFKKW010000305.1 GCA_017304275.1 Hyphomicrobiales bacterium
GATCTTGTTGGTCTCCGGCGATTGGCTGACCGGAATGGTGCAGAACACGAACATACTCATGATCGGCGGGTCGAGCTTCATCTCCCCCGTGAGCGCTTGCCCGAGACGCAGATTGTTGACGACGCGCGTCCCCGGCTTGATGAAATCCGGACGCGCGGCCTTGACCCAGTCGACCGGGAAATCCCACAGCGGAAGCTGCAGCATGCCGCCGCCGACATGACGCCAGGAGCCTGCGACCGCCGGGATGGCATAGACCGCGCGCGCCGCCTGCGCCCCGCCGGCAGACCGCTCGATGGCGACGCCGATACGGATCGCGGACGGCTGCGAGGTCGCGAACTCGCGCGCGAAACGGGCGATGTCCTCGGCTTTGACGCCGGTGACTTGCTCCGCATAGTCGAGCGGGAACTCGGCCGCGCGCGCTTTGAGCTCCGGCCAGCCGAGCGCGTAGTTGTCGACATAGTCCTGATCGACCAGGCCCTGTTCCGCCATGGAGTTGATGACGGCGAGCGCCAGCGCTCCATCCGTGCCGGGCTTGGGGCAGATGTGCCAGTCGGCGGCCTTCGCGGTTCGCGAGCGGAAGGCATCCACCACCACGACCTTTGCGCCGCGCTTCTGCGCCTCGAGCACGAACGGCCAGTGATGCAGGTTGGTCGAGATCGTGTTGCAGGCCCAGATCACGATGTACTTGCAGTGTACGAAGCTCTCCGGATCGACGCCGCCGGTCGGTCCGTGGGTCAGCAGCCAGGCCGTCGATGAGCCGGACGTGCAATAGGTCTTCTCATTTACCGTCGTGCCGAGTCGGTTGAAGAACGGATCGCCCGAGTTGATGCCCTGCACGAGCCCCATGTTGCCGAGATAGCTTTGCGGCATGATGGCCTGGCTGCCGTAGGTGGCGATGATCTCCCGCCAGCGCTTGCCGATCTCGGAGATGGCCTCGTCCCACGTGATGCGCTCGAAATTGTTGCCGCCGTTGGGGCCGCTTCCCTTGGCGCCCACGCGACGCAGCGGATACAATAAGCGGTCGGGATTGTAATGGTGGTCGTGAAAGTCCTTGAGCTTCACGCAGAGGCCGCCGCGCGTGTACGGGTGTTCCTTCTTGCCGCGCACGTCGACCAGCTTGCCGTCGCGCACGTGATAGTCCATCCCGCAGGTGTCGGGGCAGTCGTGCGGACAGGCGCCGTGGAACACCTCGGATTTGATCTGCTCGTTCATGCGCTGCGTCCTCCATCGCATTTTTTGGTTATGAGAGCCGTTTGTTGCGTCCCCTCTTCCGCAGGGAGCCGGCTTCTATTTTGATGCGACACTCTGACATTGGTCACGGGGGCCTTCAACTAGGCGATCAACGATCGGGCACCTTGCCCGCCCAACGCTAACGCAATGAGAAACCGAAATATTTCGCGCAATCGCGCGCAATCGAAATAGCCGGATGGATATAGCGAATGTCGTCTTCTCTGTTCCCTGGACGCCGCGTGCTTGCGATGCCGCTGGGATGGAAACCGCCGTCGGCCGAAGCGGCGTTCTGCTGCGAAGCCATGACGCGAGCGCTCGAGTTCCACTGCGACCAGCACGCCGACCCCTTCGAATGCGCCGACCAGCTCCTGATCTACAACGAGGTGCTCGACGAGTTCGGCATCGTCGTTCACGACGGCGGTCCGTCATACGTGCTGATCACGCACTGTCCCTGGTGCGGCACGCGTCTCCCCGAAAGCCAGCGCGACCGCTGGTTCGACGAGGTCGAGGCCAAGGAATACACCGACGAAACGTTGGCGCCGGCCTACCTGAGCGCGGAATGGCGCCGCAAAGACGTAAGCTAAGGTGCGCAGGACCCGTCGGTGCGATGCAGATGACCGCGCGGATCGGAAACCACCCCATCATGGGCGTCCAGATAAGCGGGCCCGACCGGCACCTTTCCATGCCCGCCCGGGATGTCGAGCACATAGGTGGGCATCGCGAGCCCGGACAAGCGCTGCCGCAGCGCATGCATCAGCGCCTGCCCCTCGGCCAGCGTCGTGCGGAAATGAGCCGTACCGGGGGCGAGATCTCCGTGATGAAGATAGTAGGGCTTCACGCGGGCTTCCACGAACGCGCGCATCAGCGCTTCGAGTGTATCGGCGTCGTCGTTGATGCCGCGAAGCAGCACGGTCTGGCTGACGACCGGAATACCGGCGTCGACGAGGCGCGCGACGGCATTGCGCGCGGCCGCCGTCAGCTCGCGCGGATGGTTGGCGTGCAGCGCGACGTAGACGCTCTTGCGTGACGAGCGGAGCGCGGAGACGAGGTCAGCGGTCACCCGCTCGGGCGCCACCACGGGCACGCGCGTATGCCAGCGGATGATCTTCACATGCGCGATCTCGCCGAGTGCCTGCGTCAGATCCTCCATCCGCCGCGGGCTCATGACGAACGGATCGCCGCCCGTCAGGATCACCTCCCAGATCTCGGGATGGGCACGGATGTAGGCGAGGGTCGCCCCGATCTCGGCGGTCGTCAGATTGGCTTCCGCCGCTGGCCCCACCATCTCGCGCCGAAAGCAGAAGCGGCAGTGGACCGGACACACGCCGACGATCTTCAGCAGAACGCGATCCGGATAGCGATGCACGATGCCTTTGACGGGACTTTTGACGTGGTCGCCGATCGGATCGGCGCGCTCCTCGGGAGCCTGATCGAGCTCGTGCACGTCGGGCACGAACTGCCGCGCGATCGGGTCTCCGTCATCCCTACTGTCGATCAACTCCGCCATCGCCGGCGTGATGGCGACCGCGTAGCGATCGGCAACCCGCGCCAGGTCCGCTTCCGCATGTGCGGGTGCGAGCCCCGCATCCACGAGATCGGTCGCCGTCCGCAGCGTCTGGCGCAGATGCGTCATTTGGGCGGCCAGCGTTCGGTGTCGTGATCGGGGTGCTGGTTCGAGACCATATCGGCGAGGAACGGCGCGGCGTCCAGATCCGCAAGCGTGTGCTTCTGCGGCAACTCGTGGATGTGGTCCACATACGGCAGCTTCGATTCGATGCCCCATTGGATCGTGGGCACGATCGTCTGCGGCGCGTCGAACGCGCCGATCGCGATCGCGACCCCGTCCGGAGCCTCGAACGTAAGCGGCGTGCCGCAGTCCCCACAGAAGCCGCGTGCTCCCATATTCGACGACTTGAACCGCTTCGGTTCGCCGCGCGTCCACACGAGCGTAGCCCCGCGGACCGAGACCAGCGGCGCATAGAAGTTGCCGAACGCCTTCTGACACATGCGGCAATGGCAAACGGATGCATCGCGGAGCGGCCCTTCGATGCGGAACCGCACCGCGCCGCACTGACATCCGCCGGAATGCGTCTCGGTCGTCATGCTGACCTCCATCTCCCCGACGAGGCGCGGGGAAGCAGCGCCTTAATTGCGCTCATCGGCCAACGGTGTCCAGATCACCTGATCGATGGTGGTCGCGCCGGCCGCCAGCATGACCAACCGGTCGAAGCCGAGCGCGCATCCCGCCGCGGGCGGCATGTGAGCAAGCGCCGCCAGGAAATCCTCGTCGAGCGGATAGCGCTCGCCATAGAGGCGCGCCTTCTCGTCCATTTCATGGACGAGTCGCCGCCGCTGCTCGTCTGCGTCGGTGAGCTCTCCGAAGCCGTTCGCCAGCTCCACGCCCGCGACATAGAGCTCGAACCGCTCGGCAACTTCGGGACGCCCCGGGACCCGACGCGCCAGCGCCGCTTCGGGCGCCGGATACTCATAGAGGATGGCCGGTCGCGGATCGCCGAGATGCGGCTCGATCTTCTCCAGCAATACGCGCGAAAAAAGGTCAGACCAGGTATCGTCGGAAGCCGTGCGGATGCCGGCCGCCTCGGCGCGCCGCAGAAGCGCATCGCGGTCTTGCCGTCCGGCCGGGCATGTATCGACCAGGGGAAAACCGGCGTGCGTGCGGAAGGCGTCGTCGAGCGTCAGGTGGTCGAAGCCCGCGCCGATCTCTGCGCTGCGGCCGCGGAATGTCCAATGCGTCCGCCCGGCA
>JAFKKW010000306.1 GCA_017304275.1 Hyphomicrobiales bacterium
ACTTCGCGAGCCAGACCGTCCACGTGACGACGGAGGCGAAGGCGAGGCCGATCATCACCGCTTTGACGACGATGTCGGCCGACATGAACATGCTCCACGGCGACAGGTCGCGCGGGAGATGCGACGTATCGACCGCTTTGGCGGCGCCGGGCTCCGGCATGGCACCGACCGCCTCAGCGGGCGGCGCGCCAGGATCGACGGGCGTAATCGCCGACGGGCCTGCATCGGCCGGCGGCAACGGCACAGCTTCGGTCGGTGACGCGGCGGACGGCGTCGGCGTCGCGGCGGGCGCGGCGTCCGGCGCGGTCGACTGAGATGGTGCGGACGGTTCGGGCTGCGTGGACGGCGAAGGCTGAGCGTCCGTAGCGGGAGGTACGGTCTCGGCGGTGCCGCCGGGCGGCGGGACCGCCTGCTCCTGGGCGACAACCGGCGGCGCGATGGCAGACATCAACAGGGAGGCAACCGCAACGATCCGAACCGCACGGGCCATCCGCCCACGGCATCCAGGAACGTTGGTGGAACACATTCTCATGATTTCGACTACCCGCCCTTTTGCGACACGCCACAGGGGACATAAATTAAACTATACTAGTCATGTCAATATTCTGTCTCGCCGGATGGTCAAAGGATGGCGACATTGGTGTGTGCAATACTGACGCGTCATCCCTAGGGCGCGCCGATCGGCAGGTGGTCGGCCTCGGGACATTCGATGTTACGCCTCTCCCGGTGCTGCCGAAATGGCCCAACCGGTCCAATCCCTTCCGACTGACGGCGTGAGGCCTTGTGAGCGTCGAGATAGAGGGCACGATGCTCCCATGGTCACTTTTTGTTCCGATCGAACGCAACGTGTGACTGGGTCCAGCGCCTCTTTTCCCGCGCTGCGGGGGCGAGCCGCAGGTTTTGCCTATCGAGGTCCGATCTAAGCTGACGCCGATCAAATACCCGTGCCCAACGCCTTGCTAGAGGTTCAGGGGGCGGCCGCCTTTGCGCGGTCCAACGGGACATCTGCCACATGCATGCGACGCTTCGCTTCGGGCTCGACCTCCGTCCACGCGTCCGGGTCGGCGTCGTCGCCGATAAACTCTGCGCGATCGCGGCGGCGGCAATTCTTTGCGCGATGGCCGTGACAGCCGTCCTCCCGCAGGCGCCAGGCGACGCGGACGAGAGCGCAGCAGATGGGGCACCCGTCCCGTCGGAGCGCGTCAGCACCGACGGGCGCGAGACGCTTGTCGCCGGTTATGTGGCGCAACCTGTCTACCACCGCAGCGATGTCCGCATGACGCGGTCTGACGACACCGACATCACGCTCAAGGCGCTCGGTTGGGATGGCGATGCGCTGCGGTTTCCGATCGACGGCGGCGTGCGCATGGTCACGGGATCGCAGTCGTTCGCATTCATGGTGGATTTTCTGCACAACAAGGCGGTCTCCCGCCTCGGCAAGGGAGCCCACGGCCGCAAGCTCGCCAATCCGGTGATCGAGGATGCCGATACGACGGGCACGCTCAAAGGGGTGCCGGCGCCGGCGCGCGTGAAGCTCACGGATGTCTTCGAGCGCCTCGAGTTCACACACGGGCACAACGTGCTGCTGTTCACCCCGATCCTGCGGCTCGCCGGCATCAGCCCGCGCATCCGGCCATATATCGGCATCGGCGCGGGCTTCGCCTTGCCGCACGTGGAGGCGTGGTTTCCCGGCGGAAGCAAGGAGGTGCGGACGAGCGAATACCAGTATGCCGGGCCGGCCGCACAGGCGCTGGCAGGGTTCGAGATCAGGACAGGAAAGATGTCCTATTTCATCGAATACAAGTTCACCTTTGCCTGGATCTCCGCCGCGCTCACCGGCGACCAATCCTGGCGCAACTTCGATATGCCGGGTGACCTTATTCGGCAGCTGCGCCGATGGTGGCGCGGCGAGGAGCCAAAGATCGGACGGATCAGCACGACCCTCGCAGCGCATCAGATTGCCGTCGGCGCAGGCTACTGGCTGCAGTCGGCGCAGACCGCGCGCTAGAGCATTTTCCGATCCTACGGATGCGTACCCTTTTCACCTTCCCCTTGACGGCGACGGGTGGGTGACCCCACCCCTGAGCCCTTCCTGCCGGGGGGAGGGGACCCACGGCGCGTGTCCCGCGGATCAGAAAGTGCTCCAGCTCCTTACGTGCCCATCATGGTCAAGCGGATGATTTTTCGGACGCGGCCGCTTCGCACCAGCGCAGAACCTCTTCCGGGCGATGCGGCAGGAGCAGCGGCTCGCCGCCGACGAAGCAAGTCCACGCGTCCATATGCATCCGTTTCAATCCGACCAGGACCGGAACGTCCAGGACGACTGCATGCTCGATCATGGACCGAAAGCCAGCTCCCTCGGTCTCGCGCTTGCCGAAGCGGTTGATGACGACAAGCCGCGTATCGCAATCGAGAGCCGAGGCCGCAAGGCCGACGGAATCCTCAAGCGCCTCGGTGTCGAGGCGGCATCCCGAAGCGGACGGACCCAAACGATCCGTCGTCTCGACGCGGATGCCCGTCGCCAGATCCTCGAGCGTCATCTCGCATCGGCTGTTGCGTGACGCGTCCGGGGCTTGCACGACACCGGCGAGCTTCCAGCCGTTCCCTCGCAACTGATAGGCGACTCGGGCCAGGAGCGTGTCCACCGTCGCGCCCTGGTCGCCTTCGTACAGCACCGCCGCGATATGCATTGCTTGTCTCCGCGCCATTCATGCCAGCCTGGAAAGAGGACTAGGTGCGCAAGCGGCCGGCGTCGCCTCATGGTGCACCGAGGATCAGAGAAACATTCTGTCCTCCGAAACCGAACGAGTTCGACAACACCGTTCGCACGGGCGCCGCGCGTGCCGTATTTGCAACGGCATCGATCGGGATCTCCGGATCCGGTGTCGTGTAGTTGATGGTCGGCGGCAGAACGCCGTGCCGGATCGTGAGAAGGGAGATCGCCGCTTCGATCGCGCCTGCTGCCGAGAGCGTGTGGCCGATCATGGACTTGTTGGAGCTGACGGGTGTTGCCGACAGATGCTCGCCCAATATGGCCCGCAGCGACAGATACTCCATCTTGTCATTCTCGGGCGTGCTCGTGCCGTGGGCGTTGACATAGTCGATCTCATCGGGAGCGATCCCGGCGTCGGCAATGGCATTGCGGATCGCGCCGATGATCGCCGTTCCATCGGGCTTGGAGCGCGTGCGATGGTAGTCGTCGGCTTTCTCGCCGCAGCCCAATACCACGCCCAGGATTTCGGCGCCGCGCGCGGCAGCGGCCGCATGCGACTCGAGCACCAGGGCCCCTGCGCCCTCCGCCATCACGAAGCCGTCGCGGTCTTTCGAAAACGGCCGTGAGGCCTCGGTCGGCGCGCCGCTGCGCGTCGAGAGCGCCGAGAGCAGCGAGAAGCGGATCAGAGCCTCGATCTGCACCGAGCTGTCGGTGCCGATGCAGAGCGCGGCGTCGGTATCGCCGCGGCGGATGGCCTCGACGCCGAGCTGGATCGCTGTCGCGCCCGAGGCACAAGCGGTCGAGATCGAGACCGGCAAGCCGCGTGTGCCGAGCTCGGCGGCGACACGCTCGGCCACGCTCGCGAACGGGCAGAGCGTCCGCATCTCACGCCATTCCGAAGCGCGCGCGGCGGCAAGCAACCGCTTGTAGCCCGCGTGCTCCGAGCCCGATGACGCATCATAGAGAGCCCAGCGCTGCGACCATTCGATCTCGGCGGGCGGCGTCGCGAGATAGAGCGGGCCCGGAAACGCGCCAGTGGAGCCGATGTTCGCCTCCGCGATCGCCTCGGCTCCCGCCGTGAGCGCCATGGCGGCGGAGAGGGCGGGAGCGGAATAGACGCCGATGTCCAGGAAGTCGACGGCTCCGGCGATGGCCGTGCGCAAGCCGTCGGTCGGAAACCGCGTGAGGGGCCGAATGCCGGACCGCCCTTCGGTTAGGGCGGCCCAGTTGTCGGCCTTTCCCTGTCCGAGCGACGTGACGAG
>JAFKKW010000307.1 GCA_017304275.1 Hyphomicrobiales bacterium
TCCTCGGTGACGATCCCAATCTCCCGCCGGAGCAGATCTTGCTCAGATGGTACATTTGCTGTCTCGAGGAGGGGGGGGATCCTTTGCTGACTCGCGTGCAGGTTCAACTATCATCTGCGCAACGCAGGTCACCACAGGTCGGTGATGAACTTCACCACGGACATCCAGGACGCGGAGAACTACGCGGTGCTCCTGGGCCAGATCGCACCCGACAAGGTCTCGGCGACGGACGTGGAGAAGGCCTTCCGCGAGAAGGACTTCAAGAAGCGCGCAGAGATGGTGCTGGGCTTCGCGGACCGCCTCGGGTGCCGCAAGTTCGTGACGGCACACGACATCGCCGTGGAGCCGAATCCGCGCCTCAACTTGGCGTTCGTCGCCACGCTCTTCAACGCGTACCCCGCGCTGGGGCCCACCAAGGAGGAGCTGGCCGACGCCAAGGTGCGCGAGCTGCAGCTGAAGCTGAACGCGGTGATGAAAGAGCTGGAGGAGGTCAAGCTGCAGAAGAAGGCGCTCGAGGGCGAGCTGGCGCAGCAGAAGGCGGCGTACGAGGCGCTGTCGGATCAGCTGCGGACGATCGCGCTGAAGCTGAGCGACTCGTACTCGGACAAGAATGAGCTGCTCAAGGCAAAGGCGGCCATCGAGAAGGAGATGCAGGCGGCTGAGACGCGCTCGCTCTCGCTCATGGAGCAACTGCGCGTGGCGTCTGAGGAACGCACGCAGCTCGAGCGCGCCGCCGGCGACAGCAGTGTGCTGGTGAAGAACCTCACTGCTCAGTACGAGGCCAAGATCAAGGAGCTCACTGCCGAGGTGCGTGCCCACAACTGCAATTAATCGATACTCTTGTTTCCCGTTGGGACTGAACGTGTGTGTGTGTGTGTGTAGCGCGACGGGCTCGCCAAGATGGTGCAAGACCAGCGCACGGAGCTGCAGCAAATGCGGCAGAAGCTGATGGAGTCGGAGAACGGTCGGCAGAAACTGCAGATGGAGCTGGACGAGGAGCGGCGGAAGCGCGAGGCGCTCGAGAAGAAGTACCGCGAGATGGAGGAGGAGTTTGAGCGGCAGCGGCACGGCAAATTCTCCCGGGCGACGGCACCAAGCCTGCGTCGCGTGGCACCATCATATATCTGTGGCGTGGATATTTTATAGGTCCACATGACCCGGCGCGAATAGAGCCACGCAAGTGGCGAATGTCGCGTTGTTCCTTATTTTAAGCGGTAAACCGCATTCATCGAATTGCCGATGCGCGGGAACTCCACCGCATCTCGCCCCACCACTCGCTTCCGAGCGTGGATCTACGTGTTCCTCGCATCGCGGTGCTAGGGCGAGTCCACGCCATCCCCGTATGGTTGCCGTGCAGAGGCAAGCGTGCCGGGAATTATTGGAATACACGGCGTCTTCTTTTTCTTGGGACGGACTTCGAGCTCCCGAACATCGACCCGTGTCGACGTCCCGCTCCTCTGCCGGAAGCGCGAGCTTCCGAAAGTAAAGACGTAAAGGAGGAAAGCGAATGCGCAGATCAGCAAGTGCGACGACTTTCCTGGTTGCGACGACGGCTCTGGCAATGCCGGCGTATGCAAATCAGGATGTCGCGACGAGAACCCAGGACCCGGCACAATGGGCCATACCAACCGGCGATTACGCAAATCAGCGGTTTTCAAAGCTCGACCAGATCAATGCCTCGAACGTCGGCGATCTCAAAGTCGCCTGGACCTTCTCGACCGGCGTCCTGCGCGGGCATGAAGGCTCCCCGCTCGTCATCGGTAGCACGATGTACGTGCACACGCCGTTCCCGAACAATGTCTTCGCGCTCGATCTCGATGACGAGAACAAGATCGTTTGGAAGTACTCGCCGAAGCAGGATCCGTCGGTCATCAGCGTCATGTGCTGTGACACCGTCAACCGCGGCGTAGCCTACGCGGACGGAAAGATCTTCCTGTATCAAGCCGACACGACGGTCGTCGCGCTCGACGCCAAGACCGGCAAGGAGGTCTGGAAGGCCAACAACGGCGACCCGAAGAAGGGCGAGACCGGCACGATGGCCCCCATCGTGGTCAAGGATAAGGTCATCGTCGGCATCTCAGGCGCCGAGTTCGGCATCCAGGGCCACGTCACCGCCTACGACATTGCGACCGGCAAGCGCGCCTGGCGCGGTTACAACGTCGGTCCGGACGACCAGATCCTGTTCGATCCGGAAAAGACGACGTCGCTCGGCAAGCCCGTCGGCAAGGATTCCTCGATCAAGACCTGGAACGGTGACCAGTGGAAGATCGGCGGCGGATCGGTTTGGGGCTGGTTCTCCTATGACCCCGACCTGAACCTCGTCTACTACGGCAGCGCGAACCCCTCGACGTGGAACCCGGCCCAGCGCGCCGGACCCGACGGCAAGCCGATCGACCAGAAGTGGACGATGTCGCTCATCGCCCGAGACCTAGTGACTCCGTTCGACGAATGGGACTACGACGGCGTCAACGAGAACATCCTGGCCGAGCACGAGATCAACGGCAAAAAGCACAAGACGCTGGTTCACTTCGACCGCAACGGCTTCGGGTATACGCTCGACCGCACGAACGGCGAGCTTCTGGTCGCCAAGCCGTACGATCCGGACCTCAACTGGTCGTCAGGCGTGGAGATGGACAAGTCGAAGCCGAACTACGGCCGGCCGACCGTCATTGCGTCGAAGTCCACGTTCCAGAACGGCCCGGACGTCAACTCGAAGAACATCTGTCCGGCCGCACTCGGCTTCAAGGATATGCAGCCTGCTGCCTATTCTCCGCAGACCGACCTGTACTACGTCCCGATCAACAACGTCTGCATGGACTACGAGCCGTTCAAGGTTTCGTACACGCCTGGTCAGCCGTATGTGGGCGCCACGCTTTCGATGTTCCCGCCTGAGGGCAAGTCCAACACGGGACACGTCATCGCGTGGGATGCCGCGAAGGGCGAGATCGTGTTCAGCCACGACGAGCGCTTCTCGGTCTGGTCCGGCGTGCTGGCCACAGCCGGCGGGATCTTCTGCCACGGCACCCTGGAAGGGTATTTCAAGTGCCGCGACCAGAAGGACGGCAAGGAACTCTTCAAGCACCGCGTACCCTCGGGCGTCATCGGCAACGTGTTCACGTATGAGCACAAGGGCAAGCAGTTCATCGGCCTCTACTCGGGCGTCGGCGGCTGGGCGGGCATCGGCCTTGCAGCCGGCCTGGATAAGCCGACCGACGGCCTGGGTGCAGTGGGCAACTACGCTGGCTTGAAGCAGTTCACCGACCTCGGCGGCACACTCACCGTTTACTCGCTTCCCTAGCGCTTCCTCCGAAAGAACGTCACGGTTTGCGAGCACCTGGGACCGGCACTCTACGTGCCGGTCCTTTTTTACGTCGGCAAGCCAGGTAAGCGCGTGGTTCCATAGGTTTGCATCGGAATGGCCCTATATGGGGGCCACGCGTATCCCTACCCTGACGCCAGGATGTAGTGAAACTTTCCGCCAACCCGCAGGACCGCCGTCGAATGCTCATTCCCGTTTCACCCATTGTGCTTTGCGGCCGGGTGCAGCCGCTTGGCGGCAGGGGACACGTCAGCGGCATAGCCAAGGCGCAAACGGAGGGCCCGTGGCGCATCACGCGTTCGGGATTGGTGGGCGACGAGCAGGCCGACCTGAAGCACCACGGGGGCCTGGAGAAGGCGGTGCATCATTATGCGCGAGACCACTATGACGCCTGGCGGGGCGAAATCGGGCGGCACGAGCTGCTCAATGCGCCCGGGGCCTTCGGCGAGAATTTTTCCACGACGGGCTGGACGGAGGACACGGTGCATATCGGCGACGTCGTGCGTTTCGGAACGGTCGTGCTGCAAGTGAGCCAGGGTCGTCAGCCATGCTGGAAGCTCAATGCCCGCTTTGGCCGTGACGACATCGCTTCCCGGACCCAGCTCAGCGGTCGCACAGGTTGGTACTATCGTGTCCTGGAGGAGGGATCTGCCGAGCCTAGCGACCAGCTCGTGCTTGCGGAACGACCGCGTCCGGATTGGCCCCTCAGCCGGCTTATCGCCCTGCTTTATCGCAACAGAGAGTGCTACGGCGAGCTGCAGGACATGTCCGAGCTCACGGAGCTCGCCGATGGGTGGCGCGCACTCGCCGCCCGTCGCGTCCAAGCCCGCAGGACGGAAGACTGGAGCGCAAGGCTGAACGAACCGCGATAAACGGGAGCGGATCTCAGGCCGCTCGACGCGTCGTTCCGGACCACCGCGCATCGCACCCGCAAGCGATTCCCGCGACGCGCTCGGCTCAGGCTGATCGGACCGCTCTCCACCACGCGTCGAGAGCCCCTACGGTGGGTGGAAGAACCGCTGCGTCCGGTGCGAACGCTTCCCATGCTGCGCGGTGCCGCTCCGAGACGGTCGTCAGGACGGGTTTGCCGAGCGATATCGCGGCTTCGAAGACCCCGATCAGGCCGCCATGCCCGGCCTCGAGCTTTCCGAATTTACTCAACACGACGACATCGCATGTTTCGATATCGTCGAGAACGGCTGCCCCCGCGGTCTCGGCTCCCCTTGCATCAATATGGCATGACCTGTCGGGCGGCGGGACATCGAGATAGATCGAATAAGGGCGCCCGGATACGACATCGCGCAACGTACCGGCATTGCAGATTTGGCCAGGCACGCCGCGCGTCTCCTCGACAAGGCCTACGACGCGCACCCCCGCCGCCCGCCAACGGGCGACGGCTTGCGCAAACAAACGCTGCACGGTGGCACTGTCCGTTCCGTCAACTCTGGCAATACAAGCGCCGGTCTCTGACATGCCGCCTCCCAATCATGGCGTCGGCGCGCGGTCGACGCGTTCCTTCGGACGTCCGGCGACAGTCTACCGCGAAGCGAACGCCCGGTTCCTTAAAAATCGGACGTCGCCCGGCGCGCCTACTCCGCGGCCTCGGAGGGTGCGATGTGACGGGTCGCCTCCGAAAATGCCTCGTACTCGAGCTGATAGGCGGTCGGGCCGTTGGAACGCGAGACCTGGACCGCCGTCACCTTGTACTCGGGGCAATTGGTCGCCCAGTCGGAGAAGTCGGTGGTCACGACGTTGGCCTGGCACATGGGGTGGTGGAAGGTCGTGTAGACCACACCAGGCGCCACGCGATCGGTGATCACGGCATGGAGCGCCGTTTCGCCCGCGCGGCTCTTGATCATGACCCACTCGCCCGTCTTGATGCCGCGCACTTCCGCATCGTGGGGATGGATCTCGAGCACGTCCTCGTCGTGCCAGGCCACGTTCGCCGTGCGGCGCGTCTGGGCGCCGACGTTGTACTGCGACAGGATGCGACCCGTGGTCAGGATCAGCGGGTAGCGCGGCCCGACGCGCTCGTCGGTCGGCACGTACTCCGTCATGACGAACCGGCCCTTGCCGCGCACGAATTCGTCGATATGCATGACCGGCGTGCCCTCGGGGTGCTCCTCATTGCACGGCCACTGGATGGAGCCCAGCTCGTCGAGCTTTTTGAAGGATACCCCCTCGAACGTCGGCGTCAGCCGGGCGATCTCGTCCATGATCTCGCTCGCATGGCGATAGTTCCAATCGAGGCCGAGCTTCTGGGCAATCAACTGCGTGACCTCCCAGTCCGCATACCCGCTCTTCGGCTTCATTACGCGGCGCACGAGCTGGATGCGGCGCTCGGCGTTGGTGAAGGTGCCGTCCTTCTCGAGGAAGGTGCAGCCCGGCAGGAAGACGTGCGCGTAGCGGGCGGTCTCGTTCAGGAACAGGTCCTGCACGACGACGCACTCCATGGCCGCGAGACCGGCGGCGACGTGTTGCGTGTTGGGGTCGGACTGCATGATGTCCTCGCCGTGCACGTAGATGGCCTTGAACTCGTTATCGACGGCCGCATCGAGCATATTGTTGATGCGCAGGCCCGGCTCGGGATCGAGCGTGCAGTTCCAATCCTTCTCGAACATGGTGCGGGTAACGGGGTCGGAGATGTGGCGGTAGCCCGTCAGCTCGTGCGGGAACGAGGCCATGTCGCAGGAGCCCTGCACGTTGTTCTGGCCGCGCATCGGGTTGACGCCGACGCCGGGCCTGCCGAAGTTGCCGGTCGCCATGGCAATGTTGGCGATAGCAATGACGGCCGTCGAGCCTTGGGAATGCTCGGTGACGCCGAGGCCGTAGTAGATGGCCGCGTTGCCGCCAGTGGCGTAAAGGCGCGCCGCACCGCGCACTGCCGCCGCGGGGACACCGGTAAACGGCTCCATCGCCTCGGGAGAATTCCGCTCCTCCGACACGAAATCCCGCCACTCCTCGAAGGCGTCGGTTTCGCAACGCGCGCTCACGAATTCCTCGTTGACGAGTCCCTCGGTGACGATGACGTGACCCATGGCCGTGAGGACGGCGACGTTGGTGCCGGGCTTCAAGGCCAGA
>JAFKKW010000308.1 GCA_017304275.1 Hyphomicrobiales bacterium
TTACTTCGTCAACAGCGGCTTCTTCTCCGAGGACGGGGCGCTGCTCACGCAGGCGCACCACCTCGCGGAGATCCCCGGCATCATCGTGCATGGGCGCTACGACGTGGTGACCCCGGTGCGCAATGCCTGGGACCTGAAGAAGGTGTGGCCATCCGCCGAGTTGCGTATCGTCCCCGACGCGGGGCATGCCATGTCGGAGCCCGGCATCATTCATGAACTGGTCCGGGCCACATCGCAGTTCCGCGAGCCGGGGCAGATGCCGAGCTTCCACGCGTAATTATCGTTATCGCGCCCTGAAGCGCCGGCGTGGAACTTATTCGCCATGCACGCCGATGGTGCTGGCTTGGTCGCCCTCGGTGCGGATAAAGTCACTTTGAAACCGGGAGCCGGGCGACCGGCGTCCCGCTTTGCGAGCCGCAACTCTTCATCCGATGCCGAACAATATCCGCCGCCACATCGCGATTGCCGACAAGAACCCCGTGGTCCGCACGGGGCTCGTCGACATCATCACACGCGACGGGCGCTTCGCCGTGACGGCTGCGGTGGCAACCGGCTCCGCGTTCCTGGACCTCCTGCAGGCCCCTCCGAAACCGATCGAGATCGCGATCATCGGACGGGCGCTTCCCGACGTGACGGGCGGCGACATCCTCAACGAGCTCAAGAAGCGGCGAAGCGACGTGCGCGCGATCGTGTACACCGGCGAGCCCGGGCTCGATGTGCTGAGACGCACCATCAAGGCGGGCGCGTGGGGCTTCATGTCGAAGAGCGACGAGCCCGAGGTCCTGCTGGAGACGATCTCGTCCGTCTCGCATGGGCGCGTCTCGTTCCCCTACGTGGACATGGAAGCGGCGAGTAAGGATCCACTCGACGTGCTCACCGTGCGCGAGCGCGAACTGCTCGCGGCGCTTGCGGACGGCTGGTCCAACCTGCAGATTGCCGCTCGCATCGGCATCTCTCGCAACACGGTGAAGTACCACCTCAAGAACCTCTACGATAAGCTCAACGTCCACAACCGCGCCATGGCGGTGGCTCTATTCATGGCGCAGCAAGCGCAACGCGACCTGCGCTGAGAGCCAGCCCGGTGCTTTCCCGAATATGCCGCAGGGTGGGTAGGCGGAAACTACCCATGTGGGCAATTCCCTGTGCCGTGATCCCGGCCCATAAGCCTACCCAAGAGATTTTCTACCGTTGCCCTGCCGGGTGTGGTGCACGCTTAGCAAACTGTTAGGAGTTACCGCCGAAAGGCGTTCAATTCTGCTTCAGCAGAGCGTGTCCGGGAAATTCACGGCGATCGCGAACAAGGACTTCCGCAACGAGGGCACGGCCTTTTTTGCGAGAGCCCGCGGCAGTTTCGGCTGACGCTTCACGGTCTAAGCGCTAAGGTCGGGGCAAGAAACTCGAAACGTTACTCTGGAGGAGACGCATATGATCAATATGGTGAAGCCGCACCTGTTCATCCCTGGCCCGACCAACATTCCGGACGCGGTCCGCATGGCGATGAACATTCCCATGGAGGACATGCGCAGCCCGGAGTTCCCGAAGTTCACGCTGCCGATCTTCGAGGACCTCAAGAAGGTCTTCAAGATGAAGGACGGGCGCGTATTCATCTATCCGTCGTCGGGCACCGGCGCCTGGGAGTCGGCGATCACCAACACGCTCGCCGTCGGCGACAAGGTGCTGATGAGCCGCTTCGGCCAGTTCTCGCTGCTCTGGGTCGACATGGCCGAGCGCCTCGGCCTCAAGGTCGAGCTTTGTGACGAGGAGTGGGGCACGGGCGTGCCGCTCGAGAAGTATGCCGACATCCTGGCCAAGGACACGGCGCACGAGATCAAGGCCGTGTTCGCCACGCACAACGAGACGGCGACGGGCGTTTCCTCCGATATCGCCGGCGTGCGCAAGGCGCTCGACGCCGCCAAGCATCCCGCGCTGCTGTTCGTCGACGGCGTGTCGTCCGTCGGCTCGCTCGACATGCGCATGGGCGAGTGGGGCGTGGACTGCTGCGTCTCTGGCTCGCAGAAGGGCTTCATGCTTCCGACGGGCCTCGGCATTCTCGCCGTCTCGCAGAAGGCGCTCGACGCCAACAAGAGCCTCAACGGCCGCATGAACCGCTGCTTCTTCTCCTGGGAAGACATGATCAAGACCAACGATCTCGGCTTCTTCCCCTACACGCCGGCCACGCAGTTGATCCGCGGCCTGCGCGCGTCGCTCGACCTCATCTTCGCCGAGGGTCTCGACAACGTCATCGCCCGCCATACGCGTCTTGCCTCCGGCGTGCGCGCCGCGGTCGAAGCCTGGGGCCTCAAGCTCTGCGCGAAGGAGCCGAAGTGGCACTCCGACACCGTGTCGGCGATCGAGGTGCCGGAAGGCATCGACGCCAACAACGTGCTGAAGACGGCCTACTACCGCTACAACACCTCGCTCGGTACCGGCCTCAACAAGCTCAACGGCCGCGTCTTCCGCATCGGCCATCTCGGTGCGCTCGACGAAGGCATGATCGGCACGGCGCTGTTCAACGTCGAAATGACGCTGAAGGACGTCGGCATCCCGGTCAAGTTCGGCTCGGGCACGGGCGCCGCGGCTGAGTACTTCAGCAAGACGGCGACCAAGCCGGCTCTTTCGAAGGCAGCTTGATATCAGAAGGCGGCGTGCGACAAGCGCGCCGCCTTCGCTCATTTCACGGGATTGGTCGTTTTGGTCCGCGGCCGCGGCCGGATCGGACAAGTCCCAGGCATCTCAAAAAACGCTCCAACGCATAGGGGAAACGTTCCGATGAGCTATACTCTCTATCCCATCCGCAAGCAGCGCCTGCAGCGCTCGTACCTCGCCGTGCCGGGCTCCAACCCGAGCATGATCGAGCGCGCCCACAAGAGCGCCGCAGACTACGTGTTCCTCGACTGCGAGGATGCCGTCGCTCCGCCCGACAAGGAGCAGGCGCGCAAGAACATCATCCAGGCGCTCAACGACCTCGACTGGAAGGCCG
Source organism: Hyphomicrobiales bacterium (assembly GCA_017304275.1). Classification (GTDB taxonomy): domain Bacteria; phylum Pseudomonadota; class Alphaproteobacteria; order Rhizobiales; family Hyphomicrobiaceae; genus Hyphomicrobium_C. The sequence goes on from JAFKKW010000308.1 coordinate 2,981, forward strand.
CCGGCAAGAGCGTTTCGGTCCGCATCAACGGTCTCGACACGCACTACTGCTACCGCGACGTGGTCGACATCGTGGAGCAGGCCGGCGCGAAGCTCGACACGATCCTGATCCCCAAGGTCGGCACTCCGGCCGACGTCTACGCCATCGAGAGCTTCACCAGCCAGATCGAGGTCGCGAAGGGCCTGCCGCATCAGATCGGCATGGAAGCGCTGATCGAAACGCCGCTCGGCATGGCCAACGTCGAGGCGATCGCCTCGGCCAACAGCCGCCTCGAATCGATGCACTTCGGCGTCGCCGACTACTCGGCCTTCAACAAGGCACGCACCGTCGTCATCGGCGGCCTGAACCCGGATTATCCGGGCGACCAGTGGCATTTCCCGCTCTCGCGCATGACGGTCGCCTGCCGCGCATTCGGCCTGCGTCCGATCGACGGGCCGTTCGGCGGCATCGACGATCCGGAGGGCTTCAAGGCTGCCTGCCGCCGTGGCGCGGCGCTCGGCATGGAGGGCAAGTGGGCGATCCATCCCTCGCAGATCGAGCTTGCCAACGAGATCTACTCTCCGACGGCAGCCGAGATCACCAAGGCCGAGCGCATCCTGGTCGCACTCAAGGAAGCCGCAGCCCAGGGCAAGGGCGCCGCATCGCTCGACGGCAAGATGATCGACGCCGCATCGGAGAAGATGGCCAACCACATCCTGGCCACGGCCGCCGCGATCAAGGCGGGCGAAGCCGCTCGCGCAAAAGCATAAAAAAGAGCGACAGGAAACAGGTCCCCCAAGGAGGTCCACATGGACATTCACGAGTACCAGGCGAAGGAGCTTCTCGCGAAGTTCAACGTGCCCGTCCCACGCGGCGGTCTCGCCTACAGCCCCGAGCAGGCCGTCTATCGCGCTCACGAGCTCGGCGGCCACAAGTGGGTGGTGAAGGCGCAGGTGCATTCGGGCGCCCGCGGCAAGGCCGGCGGCATCAA
>JAFKKW010000309.1 GCA_017304275.1 Hyphomicrobiales bacterium
GCGCCCGTGCCGCCCGCCGACCAGCCGGGCGTCGTCCTCGATCATCAGCGCGACGTGCGGATTGCGGTCCACGCAATGCTCGAGATGGACGTTCACCTCGGTCGGGTGTCCGTGCTTCGAGGCGTTGGTCAGGCATTCCTGCACGATGCGATAGAGATCCACCGCGATGCGCTTGTGCAACTCGGCGATGCGGCCGGCCATCTGCAGCCGGAAGACCGTGTGGCCCTTCGACTGGGTGTTAAAATCGGTGATGAGCTGGCGAAGGCTCGCCTCGAGGCCGACCTCCTCGATGCTCTGCGAGCGCAGGCGCACGAGCGTGGTGCGCAAGGTCTCCATCATCTGCTGCTGCGTGGCGGCGATGGCGCGCGCGGCCTTGGCGATGTCGGGCCGGTCGGGGGTGGCCGTGGTCTCGATCAGCGCCGCAAGCGCGGAGGTCGCGGTCAGGGATTGGCCGAACTCGTCGTGCAGGTCGCGGGCGATGGCGCGGCGCTCCTCCTCCTGGACCTGGAACAGGCGCGCGGTGAGCGCGAGGCGCTCGCTGTTGGTGTGGCGAAGCTTGGAGGCGAGCCGGTTGACGGCGTCGGCGATGTGGTTGAACTCGGTGCTCTTGAACCTCGGGATGCGCAGCGCGAGCTGGCCTTCCTCGAGCTTGCGCAGCGCGTCGACGATGGCGCGCGCGGGCAGGAGGGCGTGACCGATCATCAGCGCCGCCAGGATGGCGATGGCGCCGGCCATCAGGGCGGCAACCTGGACCACGGTCGAGATCTCATTCCACGCCCGGCGCAGTGCCGCATCCGGATCGACGCTGGTGACGACGAGGCCGGCGCTCTTGTCGCGGATCGACAGCGGGCGGCTGGCCGGCTCGTGCGGGCCGAAGAGGGCGAGGTAGGCGGTCGCGAACCACTGCGGGGCTGGGGGCCCGAGCGCCTCGACCTGGCTGCAGAGCGTGCTGCGGTCGGTATCCGGCGGCGCGAACGCGACGCAGACGCCGGGCGAGATGATGCTCTGGGTCGCCAGCGTGCGCCATTCCGGCAGCGGCAGCAGCGCGCCGCGCTTCATGCCGTCACGCCATAGGAGGTGTTGCCAGTAGAGGCCCTGGAAATGCTGGTTGACGCGCGTCGCGGTGGCCGCCACGTCGGCCTCGATCGTGCGGTGTGCGTCATAGATCAGGCAGCCGATGGCCGCGGTCAGGCACAGCAGCACGACCGACATCAGGCGGATGACGAGCAGCGTCAGAAGGCGCATGGGGTTCTCCCGTATTTTGGCGGCAACTCTGGCACATTCGGGGAGTGATTTTGAAGATGTGCCTTCCGTCACCGGGCAAAATGCCCGCATCGTATGGAATTCGCGCGGCAGTCCGGCTTTGACGTGAGTCTCGCGCTCCTGCGCGGCACTGGCCCGTCACGCTGTAATAGTGTTACACCTCGGGTTTATGGGCGACAACGAAGGGGCCGCGACGTGACGAACCAGGATCCATCGGCAGAGCAGCGCTATTCCGCCAGCTTGGCGCGGATCGTCGACGACCTCGCGGCCGACAGCGGGACGATCCATTTCCTAGGCGATGACGGGCATCTGCATCTCGCGGCTGCGAGCCCCGGGATCCCAGACAGCGTGCTCGCGATCGTGCGGACCATTCCGGTGGGCAAGGGCATGGCCGGGCTGGCGGTCGCGCGGGCGAAGCCTGTCGATGCCTGCAATATCCAGACGGACACGAGCGGCGACGTGCGGCCCGGTGCGCGGGCGACCGGGCTTGCGGGTTCGATCGTGGTGCCGATTTTCCAAGGCGATCAGGTGGTCGGGGCGCTCGGCGTCGCAAACCGCTCCGAGCGGACGTTCGCGGACGACGAGATTGCGCGGCTGATCGAGGAAGGGCGCCAGCTCGCGGCGCTGCGGGGCCAGCCCGGCTAAACCGGTTCGAGCCGTCTGAGGCTCAGGCGAGCGGCCTGGTCCGGTACAGGGTCACGCGCAGGCCGCCGTGAGGGACGGGAGCGGACGGTGGCTCGAAGGGAAGCCCGGTCGCCTTGGCGAGCGTTGCGTCCGTCGTGATCAGGCCAACGCGCCAGCCCGCGAAGTTGCTCAGCAACGTTTGGCCGAGGGCGCGATAGAGAGGTTGCAGTTTTTTCCGATCGCCGATGCGCGCACCATATGGCGGGTTGACGATGACCAGGCCGGGCGGGCCGTCGGGGGGCGCGATCTCGCTAACTTTGAGTGGCTGGAAGTCGGTGACGGCGGAGACGCCGGCGCGGTCGGCATTGGCGCGGCTCATGGCGACGGCGTTCGCGTCGCGATCGCTGCCGTAGAAACGCACGGCCGGTGTCGGGGTCTGCGCGGCCTTGGCATCGCGGAGTTTGTGCCAGGCCTCTGCGTCGAAGGTGGCAAGATGCTCGAACGCGAAGGTGCGAGCGCGGCCGGGCATGAGTCCCATGGCGATCTCGGCGGCCTCGATGACGAACGTGCCTGCGCCGCACATCGGATCGACGACGGGCTCAGTGCCGGTGTAGCCGCACTGGCGCAGAAAGAGCGCAGCGAGATTTTCGCGCATCGGCGCCTTGGCGACGGCTTCCTTGAAGCCGCGTTTGTGCAGAAGCTCGCCCGAGGTGTGGGCGTCGTCGGACAAAGGCACGCCGAGTGTGCCGTGGATTGCGTTGCCGACACGCTCGGCCACGGCGCCGGTGTGATAGAGGCGCGAGCGCGTCGCGGTCGCTTCGACGCGGATGGGGACGTCGGCGCGCAGAACGGTTTTCCAGGGCACGCCGCGGGCGCGCTTCTCGAGATCAGTGAGTTGCGTGGTGCGAAATCTCGCGATGCGGGCGAGGACGCGGCTTGCGCCGCGGATGACGAGATTGGCGCGCCAGACGTCGTGCCAGCGTCCTTCTATGGTAACGCCGCCGTTAACGGCTTTCGGCGCGCGGAAGCCGTTGGCCTTCACCTCGTCGCAGAGCACGCCTTCCAGGCCAGGGGCCGTGGCCAGGAAGATCTCGAAATCGCCGTTCGCTTTCATCGCGCTTCCATATCGGGCCGGCCGTCGCTTCGCGATCTCTATTTCGCAGCGCGGCGCGATGCGCATGATTGCTTAGGGGCCGCAAACGGCCTTGACATGTTGCGCATCTGGACCGACTCTCAGTCTCAGATGGCTGTCGCTGCCAATGTCATCCCTGAGCATGGGTCCGCACCCAAGCCCAATTGGCTGCAGCACCCCCGGTTGTGAGGACAGCCGTTTTCCGTGGTCTAGGCGACGCCGACTGGCCAGCGCGCGCGCCGAAGACCACGGTACCCGTCAACAGCGAATGGAGGAAGGATGACGCCACCCGGTCGTTCACTCGGACCCCGCGCTGAAGCGAGGTCCAGGCTTGGATAGACGCGTCGCTTGAGATCAAGCCTCGCGTGCACAAGCCCCTTCAAACTCAGATCAGTCGAAACTCATGCGAGGGCGGATGCCCGGTCAGGATCAAGGCCGGTACGCCAGAGCCTCGCCTCATAAGCCCGGCTCGGCTGGGCAGGTTATCGAAGACAAGAGCCCCGCTCGGCGTGACGCGCGAGGGGGCTCGTTTCATTTCAGGATCCGGCCGCATCAGGCTCGTCGACCTCAGACCGGCGGCGGCTTGAAGGCCTTGTCGTAATAAGTGACGAGGTCCTTGCCGTCGGTGGTGATGGTATCGTTGCCTTTGGCCATCCAGGAGAAGCCCCAGGGTCCTGAGACGCCGCAGTCGTCCGGGCAGTCGAACTTGGCGGATTTGCCCGCCTTCACGGTTTCGACCTTCTGCTTGTTGGCCCAGGTGATGGCGATGTTGTGGTCCTTGGAGTCGATGTTCTTCACGGTCACGGCCGACGCCGCCGTCGCCGTGAGGGCAAGCGCGGTCAGCGCCGCCGGTAGCAGTCTGAAGAGTGTCATGACTGGCCTCGTGGGTTGAACGTGAGATGATGCGGGCCGCTTGCGCGACGTCCCATCATCCTATGATCTGGAGCGATGTCGGACCGCCCGCAATGCAATTGAACGAGGCTTACGGCGAATTATGCGGGCAGACAGCTTGCGGTGAGCTTCGCGGCGGGATGGGGAAGGGCCGGACGCTCCGAGGGATCAGCGTCCGGCCCGAAAGCCGCTTGGGGGAGATGCGGCTTTTGCGTGATACGCGATCGGCCGCCGCTATTGCGTGACCGTTCCCTCGACGACGGTGGCGCCGTTCAGCTTGGCGTCCTTGAAGACGAGCTTGTCGCCGGGTTTGGCCATCCACGAGAAGCCCCAAGGACCGGTGAGCCCGCAGCCCTCCTTGCATTTCGCCGAGAGGTCGCCGGTCTTGCCGGCCGCGATGGACTCGACATGCTCGACGTTGCCTTCGTCGATGCCGACCTTGAGCTCGGCCTTGTCCTGGTTCTCGATGGTGAGCGCGGCAGCGGGCGTCGCGATCAGGGCGGCGGCGGCAACGGCGATCAGGGATGTCTTGATGGTCATGCTTCCTCTCCTGGGTTCATTGCTTTTTCCCGCGATGCGCCTGGTTGTCGGGGATGGCCGCCGGCCACGCGCTGCGCGATTGCACGTCATCTAGGAGCGGGAGCGGAGGAGGTATATGCGGTCGGTTTCGTACGGGTCCGCCACTCCGGAAATGGTCATATTGAAAACGTGAAAACGTGACCGATATGAATTGGTTACACGCTTTCCGCTTCCCTACGGGCGGTTTCCGACGGGATGGCGTGTAGCGCCTTGCAGACAAGGGTGTCGCGTGCCGCAAGGACGCCCGCGTCGCGCGCCGTCAGCAGGCGCTCGCGCGATCTCGAGATGGCGGGCGGCGTATCACGTTTTTATGATGACCTTGGTTATGGGCTCCGTGGTCAGGGTCCCATGCAGTCGTTCTCGTTCTGGATGGCGGTTTTCGGCTTGTCCTCGTGAGCGGCAGGACGTCCCGACGGCTGCGCGCCGTCGGCGCGGGCGCGCAGGTAGACGTAGATGTCGTCCAGGTAGCACATGACGTTTTTGTTGGAGCCGAAAGCGGGCATGACCAGGCTTTGCGCGGTGTTCACATCCTGCTTGCCATTGACGACGATGTTCTGGAAGTCGTTGTAGCCGATGGTTTTCAGGGACTGCGTGAGGTCGGGGGCGAAGCTCGATCCCGAGCCGTCGAAGCCGTGGCAGACCTCGCAGGTGCCGTTGAAGCGGCGGTAGCCGGAGAAAGTGTACCAGTCGACCTTGTCGTTCTTGTCGATCTTGTAGGTGGGATTGCCGTTGGCGTCGAAGTACTTGCCGTCGTCGGAGGAGGCGACCTTCGGATCGCCGACGGGGTTGGACGCAGGCGCGGGATCGGGGGCGGCGGTTGCAGCCGTGGTCGTCACACAAACTGCCAAGAGGGCAGCTAACAGAGGCGTACGCATGGTGGGGCTCCTGAACGCACGGGGGATGATGGGTTCATAAATTTCCCAGGCGGGCTCAGAGTTTCACGTATGCCCGTGTGGAGACCGCACAAGCGGGATTACGATTAATTAAAGCTCATGGCCAAGTCCGCGGCGCGGCGCTAACCTCCGGCGGCAAGGGTGTGAACGGGGCATGAACCGCGCGCTCAAGGGCGGTTCAGGCAGCTTGTGGCACAGGTTCTGCGGGAGCCTTCCGGGGCGCGACGCGAGCCGCACCAATGATCACGACGTCCGAGGCAACGACATTCGAGGGACTGCAACCGATGACCGACCGAGCGATCGACCACGATCCGCATCTTGGCCCCGTGAACCGCGTCGTTCCGCTTCTCAAGACGGCGGCGCTGGTGGTGACCATCGTGGGCGCCATCCCGACAGCCATCACGGCGTATCACGCCTGGCAATACAAGGTTCCGTTCAGCCAGGTCTCGCACCGGCTGGCGCAGTACGAGATCTGGGAGCGCAACATCGATTGCCCGATCGAGTACAAGGCGCTTTCGACCGCGGAAGGCACCAAGATCGATGCCGGCGCGTGCGACGAGACGGGCGACATCTCGCTCAAGGTATCGACCGGTGACGGCAAGGCGACCTACGAATGGATCGCCTACAACCAGTTGCAGAAGCCGGGCGAGGCGCCGCCGCCGAACGGCATCCTCGATCTCCTGATCGGTGCGGCGCGCGCCGATGCGGCGCAGACGAAGGGCGTGCATCTCGCGCAAAGCGGTATGGAGGTGATGTGCCAGGCGCTGGTCAGCAAGCAGCAGCTCGTACGCGTGGTGAAGGAGAACGGCAAGTGCTATCGCGAGGTCATGTCGCCGGTTCGCGGCACGGTCGACAAGCGCGACGAGGTGCCGTGCGAGACCACCTGCAAGGCGGGGTGACGGGCGCGGGGTGCTCCTGCTCCTTAGATCCTTCCGCTTGATGCGCGCCCCGGCCTGGGACGCGGTACCGGCTTCTCTCTGTCATCCCAGGCCACGTGCCCCCTCACCCGGAAGCGATCTGTGATCGCTTCCGACCTCTCCCCATCGGAGAGATGTGAAGTGGGCGCGCATCTCTCTCCCTGTTCCCTCATAGCGACGGCACGTC
>JAFKKW010000310.1 GCA_017304275.1 Hyphomicrobiales bacterium
TCCACGACGCACCCGAATATGTCATCGGCGACATGATCTCGCCGTTCAAGTCGGTGGTCGGCGGTGGCTACAAGGATTGCGAACATCGCCTGCAGCGCGCCATCCACCTGCGTTTCTCCCTTCCGGCGGAACTCGGTGCCGGCCTGCGCAAGGACATCAAGCGCGCCGATCAGGTCGCCGCCTATTTCGAGGCAACGCTTCTCGCCGGGTTTTCGGCCGCCGAGGCGACCGAGTTCTTCGGCCGGCCGCGCGGCATGAGCGCCGACAGTTTCGACCTATCGCCGCGCTCGGTGACATGGGCGCAGAATGCCTTCGTCAAGCGCTTTGCCGCGCTGGAAAAAGCGCGCGCTAAAACCGCCTGAAACTTAATCGCGATCCGGTGCGCCGAGCGGAAAATACGGGCGGTATGGACGCGCTTCATCGACGGCGCGTGCAAAGGACGGGCGCTGGTTGAGCCGCGTGCGATAGGCGCGAACATTCTCGAACCGCTCGGCGATCTCGTGCGTCCAGTCGGCGTAGAACAGGAACGGTGCAGCCGCGCAGTCCGCCATGCTGAAGCTCTCGCCTGCCGCCCATTCACGGCCCGCCATATGCTTGTCCAGCCAGCCATAGGCCTTTTCCAGCATGTCGCGTGCGTCGCTCACGCCCTTTGGGTCGCGCTCTTCCGGCTTGCGCAAAGCGTCGAACACCACCTTCTGCTGCGGCGTCGAAATGTAGTTGTCGAAAAAACGATCCATGAAGCGCACCTCGACGGCCCGCTTTGCGTCGTCTGGAATAAGACGCACCGACCCCGGATGAAATGCATGCAGGTATTCGATGATGATCGTCGCTTCATGGATCGAGCGGCCACTGTCGATCAACATGGGAAAGCGCTTCATCGGCCAGCGCGTTTCGAGTTCCTCAAGTGCGTCCGGATTCTCCGGCGAGAGCATGACGTAGGTGAAAGGAACCTCATTCTCGTAGAGCGCGGTTAGCGCCTTCTGGCAGTAAGACGAGAACGGATGCGCATAAAGTTCAAGAGCCACGCTTCAAGTCTCCCGGCTGCGTCGGTAGCGCAAAAGTACCGCACCGGTATCGATCGGGCGTGACTCCACAAACGCCAGGTCGATGGGCCTCGTGCCGGTTCCGAAAAGCCGCTCGCCCGAACCTTGCACTACAGGCGTGACCAGCATGCGGTATTCGTCGATCAGATCGAGATCGCTCAGCACCTTGCATGCATTGAGCTCATCGTGGAGAATCGCGGTCTCGGTGACCTCGAGCTCCAGACGCTCCGGGCGAAGCCCGGTGCGTGCGAGAACCTCGGAGACCCGCTTGGCGAAACCGGGGTCCGAGATCTGCACACGTGAGAGATTGACTGAGATCTTGACGTCGGACGGCAGGCGCGCGGCATCACGGCAGGCCTGGTCCAGCACCCAATCGCCGATCTCACCGATCAATCCGTTGCGCTCGGCCAACGGGATGAACTCCGCCGGCGGGACGAGCCCCAGCTCAGGATGATGCCAGCGGATCAGCGCCTCGATAGCGGCGACGTCACCCGATCCGCCGTTCTTGATCGGCTGGTAGACGATCCGGAACTCCTTCTCCTCGACGGCGCGGCGGAGCTCGCTTTCGAGGCGGCGGGCGGAGCAGGCTCCCGCGTCCGCATTGACGTCGAAGAAGGCAAAGTTGCCTCGCCCGTTGCGTTTTGCCTTGTAGAGGGCAACATCGGCCGCTTTCAGGATATCGTCCGTCGTGTTGCCGTCCTTCAGGGGACTGGCAATGCCGATGCTCATGCCGACACGGACAAGCTTGCCCTCGATATAGATCGGCTTCTTGATCGCATCGAGAATGCGGCGCGCGACGGCGTCCGGCTCGAGCTTCTGCTCGCCCTCCGTGAGCAGTACGGCGAACTCGTCGCCGCCGAGGCGGGCGACCGTATCGGTGTTGCGCACGCATCCGCACAGACGCTCAGCCACGACCCGCAGCAGCTCATCTCCGGCGGCGTGTCCCAGGCTGTCGTTGATCGACTTGAAGTAATCGACGTCGATCAGCATGACGGCGCATCGCGCGCCTCCGCCGCGTTGGGCCTCGAGCGCGGCGTCGATACGCGGCACCAGAAGACGCCTGTTCGGCACGCCGGTCAGAACGTCATGAAGCGTGCGATGCAAAAGCTCGACCTCGGCCTGCTTCTCGGTGGTAAAATCGGTGTAGGTGCAGATCACACCCCCGTCCGACAACACACGCTGATTGATGCGGATGTGGCGGCCGTCGGTCAGCTGCTGCTCAATGTCGTTATCGATGTTGAGCTCGACCACGCAGCCGTCCCGCGAGGGAACGGCGCCGGCCGTCTGACACACGGCCATGAGCTTGCGGAGCGGCGTCCCCGGCGGCACGGCCTCCTCGCTCAGGCCGTAGATCTCGAGAAAACGGGCGTTGCGGACGATGACGCGGCTTCGGCTATCGAAGAGGCACACGCCCTGAGACATCGCATCGAGCGCCGTGTGGAGCTGATGGTGCCGCTCCGATGCCAGCATGGACACGCGCTCGAGCTCGCCCCGTAACCGTTCGCGATCGGCAACCTCGGCCGCGACCACGAGAGAGGTCAACAGGTTGACGAAGCAGAAGAGCTGGACGACCCAGAGGCGCGTCGCGGCATCCTCCATCAACGAGGCGGGTCCCCATCCCTGATAGGTGCAGGTCAGCGACGCAATGGTCAGCCAAAGCGTTGCGATGGCCGCGTAACGGGGACCGAGCCGGAAAGCGATCAGGATGGAAATCGGAATCAGCACGAACAGGAGCGGAACCGACGACTGCACGAAGACGATCACCGAGGCCCCTCCAAGCAGCAGGAAGTGCCGGGTGACGTCGACGCTCGAGGGCGCGGCTTCAGCGGTGTGCGTGCGCGGCCACAGCAAGAGGATGGCCGGTGTCAGGACGAGCAGACCCAGCATGTCCGAAAGGTACCACGTCGTCAGGGCTTGTCTGTAATCGGCGGCAAAGACCTGCGCCGCGACCAGGGCGCCGGCGGCGGACGGCAGCAGGGGGGCCGCGATGCAGACCGCTACGAACGCGACGACGGTGCGAGCTTTCGTGAAGTCGATGCGGCGACCCGACGTCGAGCGCAACAAATGAAAGGCGAGGACGCATTCCGTCACGCCTATGAACGGAAAGGCCACAACGGTCGCCCATGGGTCGCCGTTCAGCATCAACGCGAGCGCGCTTGCAAAGAAGCAGCCGACCACAAGGCGGTTGCGCATGGCCTGGGCGCGTGTGCTCAGGAGTGCCGCGAGAAGGATACCGTTGGCAGGCCAGATTGCTGCGACGTTCGTGACGTTACGCGTCCAGGCGATGGCCAAATACACGGCGAGCCCATAGGCGAGCAGCGTGCCCACCAGGAACACGGCGCTCCGGGGCGCGCGATCCCATCGGCCGGACCCGGCCAACACCATCGACGGACGTGAAAAATTCATAAGTCAGCAACCCATGAAAAGGCACGGGACTGACGATAACCGGTAAAATTCTAATAAAATCTTCTGATTGACCGAATGTTGTACGATCACACGATATCTTATCGCGTGTTCGCACTGATATTTCTTTGTTTTTTTATTCGGCCGCTTCGCTCACAGCGGCGGCAATGTCCTCGTTGGGCCGGCCGACGCTCGCGTAACGGAAGCCGTGCCGCGCGATCAGATCCCGCCGGTAGACGTTGCGCAGGTCGATAAAGAGTGGATCATTCATCGCCGCGCGCAGGCGCGGAAAATCCAGCGCCCGGAATGCATCCCATTCGGTAACGAGGACGATCGCATCGGCCCCTTCCGCTATCGTGTAGGGATCTTCGCCATAGGTGACGTCGGACAGGCAAGCCTTCGCGGCCTCCATGCCCTCCGGGTCGTAGGCGGTGATCCGCGCGCCGGCATCCTGCAGCCCC
>JAFKKW010000311.1 GCA_017304275.1 Hyphomicrobiales bacterium
CGGCCCGGATCGTGCGAGATGCGGGGCATATCCTGCTAGAAGGCACGCCGACGGGGCTCGACCCACGCGAGATCGAGGCCGATCTCGAGGCTTCCGTGCCCGGTGTGCTCGACGTGCACCACGTTCACGCGTGGTCGCTCAGCCAGGACCGGCCGATCGTCACGCTGCATGCCCGGATCGCTCCTGACAGCATGGCGCCGGACAGCACGGCGCCGGAGGCCATCACGTCGGCCATCAAGGCGCGGCTGCAGGCGGTGTACGGGGTCGACCACGTCACGGTCGAGATCGAGTTCGAGCGGTGCGCCGATGCGCTGTCCTGCGGGGACGGCCCTCCCGCTCCCCGTGCGGACCGATCCGACCAGTCCACACGCACCGGATAGGGAGCCGCCCTACGCACGGTTCCCTATTGCACTGGCTCAACCCGGCCCCCCATACTTATCATCATGCGGAGAAGCCATGCGCCTGGGGGGAACTTAATGGCTGGAAAAGAAGGGCTTACGCGGCGGGGCGCGTTAAAGCTCGGACTGGCGGGCGCCGCGGGCGCCGCCGGCCTCTCAGGCGCGGAGGCGGAAGCGGCAAAGCCGGCGCCGCTGCCGGGCGCGAAAAAGCCCAACATCCTGTTCCTGCTGGTCGACGAGCAGCGCTTTCCGACCGTCTATGAGAGCGCCGCGCTCAAGGAGTTCCGCGCGACCTACCTGCCGGCCCAGGGCGCGCTCGCACGGCGCGGCGTCTCCTTCGAGCGCCACTACGTGGCGTCGGTCGCCTGCGTGCCGAGCCGCACCTCGCTCTACACTGGCCACTACCCGTCGCTGCACGGCGTTGCGAGCACGGACGGCGCCGCCAAGGCTGCCAACGATCCCGACATGCACTGGCTTCTGCCGGGCTCGGTGCCGACGATCGGTCATTACCTGCGCCATGCCGGCTATCGCACGATCTGGAAGGGCAAGTGGCACGCCACGGAAGCCGACCTCAAGGTTCCCGGCACCGAGCAGGTGATCACGAGCTATGACGCCAACGGCGTTACGGACCCGGAGAAGGAGTCCGTCTACCTCAAGGCCGATACGCTCGATCCGTTCGGGTTCTCCGGATGGGTGGGTCCCGAGCCGCACGGGTCGGATCCGCTGCGGTCAGGGTCATGCGCCGGCCAGGGCCGGCTCGGACGCGACCAGGCCATCTCGACACAGGTCGTGCGCACGCTGCAGGAGCTCGATGCGTCGGACGATGCGAGCCCATGGTTCCTGATGGCGTCGTTCACCAACCCGCACGACATCGCGCTGTGGGGCTTTTTCGCCAACCTCGCCGCGGACCGGCAGGGCGCCTACGACTTCAGCGTTCCCGACACCGTGCCGGCCGATCCGTTCGACGCCAGCCTGTTCGGGCGCACACGGCTCGAGAAGCTCGACGACAAGCCGTCGTGCCAGAAGTCATACCGGGACGCCTACAGCAAGTTCATGCAGCCCGCGTTCGCCAGCAAGCAGTACTACCGCCTCTACTACCGCCTGCATGCGGACGTGGACCGCCATCTCGCCGAGGTGCTCGCCGCGCTCGATGCGACGCGGTTCGCCAAGGACACCATCATCATCTTCACGTCCGATCATGGCGACCTGCTCGGCGCGCACGGCGGCCTGCATCAGAAGTGGTACATGGCCTACGAGGAGGCCGTGCGGGTCCCGCTCGTGGTTTCGCTGCCGGGCAAGGCGCCGGCGCGCACGGTGCCGATCCCGACCAGCCATATCGACATCGCACCGACGATCCTGGGGCTTGCGGGCGTCGATCACAACGCCGCCCGCGAAGCGATCGCGGAAGGCTTCACCGATGCGTTACCGCTCGTCGGGCGCGATCTCTCCCGGCTGGTCCGCGGCGAGGTGACGCCCGACAAGATCGCCGAGCCCATCTACTTCATGACCGACGACGATCCGAGCCGCGGTCTCGACCAGAAGAACTTCATCGGCATCACCTATGATTCCGTCGCGCAGCCGAACCATGTGGAAAGCGTCATCGCGGCGATCGACGGCGAGATCTGGAAGTACTCGCGCTACTTCGATCATCCGCGCTTCTGGAGCGCGCCGGGCATTCCCGGCGCGGACGGCGTGCGCGACGTCATCAACAAGCCCATGGGACGCGAGGGCGAGGACGACGGCAGCGCGCGCCGCGTCTACGAGGAGCGGGTCAAGACGCAGCCGGTGGCGAACGAGTACGAAATGTACAATGTCAGCGCCGACCCGATGGAGCTCGAGAACCTCGCCGGGAAGCCGGAGTGGAAGGAGCGGGAGAGCAAGCTGCGCGAGTTGCTTGTCGAACAGTGTGCACGCAAACGGCTGGTGCCGAAGAGCGGGCCGGTGCCGGGCGAAGATGGCTGCCGCAAGGCGTGAGGCGCCGCTCATCGCGGTCCACTGAACGACATCGGAGTCGGGATCACTTAACCAAGCGGCAGCGGGCTTTGGAATTAAGTACAAGCGCTAGAATATTTTCATTGAGAAGCGCCATGTTCGGCGCCTAGGCTAGCGGCGGATGGGGATCCGAGCTGCCATTCCAGTTCCATGTCTGGGAGAATGGTCATGCAGACGTCACCAACTACCTACCCGCCGGGCACCGTGCGGATGCGGCCGATGCTGGACGCCCTCGCGCGGAACTGGGGGCTCATCCTGCTGCGCGGTATCATCGCCATCATCTTCGGCGTCCTGACCTTCGTCTGGCCGGGCATCACGCTGATCTCGCTGGTCCTGCTTTACGGCGCTTTCGCGTTCGCCGACGGCATCCTCGCCATCGTGGCCGCGATCCGCGGCGGCGCGCCCGCTCCGCGCTGGTGGCTGGCGCTGATCGGCTTCTTCGGTATCGCGGCAGGCGTGCTCACCCTGCTCTGGCCGCAAATCACCGCGCTCGTTCTGCTGCTCTTCATCGCCGGCTGGGCGATCGCGACCGGCGTCATGCAGATCATCGGCGCGTTCAAGCTGCGCGAAGAGCTGACGGACGAATGGCTGCTCATCGCGAGCGGCGTGCTGTCGGTGGCGTTCGGCGTCCTGCTCGCGATGTGGCCCAAGGCGGGCGCCTTGGCGATGGTGCTCGTCATCGGTGCGTTCGCGATCATGTACGGCATTCTGCTGGTCATGTTCGCGCTACGCCTGCGCAAGCACGCCGAGGTTCGCATCTAGGCCCCTGCGTATCGCTCGAGAGCGCGGCGGCGTCCGCCGCGCTCTTATTCCTCTCATCACCACTCCTTGGTTATGGCGAGGCGGAACGACCGCGGCTCAAGCGGATGGAAGTGGATGTCCTCCGTGGCCGGCGCTCCGGACGGGAAGCTCGACTCGTAGAAGTAGTCGATCTGGCTCGCGCGCTCGTCGAAGAGATTGAAGGCGTCCACCTGGACGGTCAGTCCGTCGCCGAACTTGTATCCGAGGCGCGCCGATACGGGCGTGCTGGACTGCGAGCGGACGCTGTTGTCCTCGATGAGCGGGCGGGGTCCGAAATAGCGGACGTTGACGCCGCCGAAGAGACCGCCCCAGACATTGTCGAACGACAGCCCAGCCGTCACGACGCCCTCGATCGCACCGGGAATCCGGCGGCCGTCGGGGGAGCGATCCTTGAAGCGCGCCTGCGTGTATGCCGCGTCGAGGTCGAGAAAGAGCCACGGCAACAACTGCGCCTGAAGCGTGAACTCGGTGCCGATGCGGCGGCTCGGACGGCTGGCCTCGGTGGTTCCCGCATCGCCGACGAAGACGATCTCGGAGTCGAAATCGAGGAGGAACACTGACAGCGTGCTCGTGATGGCGCGCGTTGGCTGCGTGCGGATGCCGATCTCGGCGCCTTCCGACCGCACCAGCAAGGGAGCCGGATCGACCGGCGTCACGCTGACGGGATCGATGGTCGTCACCACGCCGCGGGCATCGTTGCTGTGGAACCCGG
>JAFKKW010000312.1 GCA_017304275.1 Hyphomicrobiales bacterium
CCCTCCTCGGCGGCGGCCGAGAGCTCCGCGCCGGGGGTGTCGATGATCGAGACGAGCGGGAGTCCGAGGTCGCGCGAGAGCCGCACGCCGCGCTGCAGCTGGCGCAACGCCGCGGGGCCGAACGGCCGGCCGCCGCGGCCCTCCCGCCGGTCGTGGCCGACGACGATGCGTCGCGGCACGCCGCGCTCGTCGAACAGGGTCGCCATGCCGAGGCCGACGGCGTTGAGCCCCATCAGGTTGATCTCCTGCGGGAACAGCCAGCGCGCGTCGTATTCGCGGAAGCCCGTGGGCTTCACCAGCGGCAGGCGCTCGAAGTCGAGCGTGTTGGGCTTCAAGTCGGCGCGGGGTTTGGGAAACATCGGGAGGCCTTCTCGTGAAGCGCGCCGGGTCGGCGCGCGGTGTCGGCGGCAACGATGGCAGGCTGATGCAAAGGGATTGCGGCGAAATCGGGGGTGGAGCGAAAGCATCCGTGCACGGCGCTCTTTTATGCACCACCGCCACGGCGTCCGCCACACGCCGCCAGCGCTACAATGCGCCGCGACCGAAATGGTTCAGGGACGGACGGTCACTCGATCAGCGTGAGACGCCCCTGGCTGATGTCGACGCGTTCGAGCCGGGAAAGAAAGCTCATGCCGAGCAGGGTCTTGTCGAGGCGTCCGCGTTCGCAGACGGCGGCGCGCACGTCGCGCACCTCGATGCCGCCGATGCTGACGCGGTCCAGCATGACGGGGGCCACGGCGGCGGGGCCGTTGGCTGTATTGACGCGTGCGGAGAAGTCGGAGGGGTTGAGGCGCAGGCCGGCTCGTTCCGCGTCCTCGTATGTCAATGCAACCATGGAGGCACCGGTGTCGACCATGACGTCGAGAGACCGGCCGTTGACCTCGGCGGTGGCGTAGTAGTGGCCGTCGGCGGAGGCTCTCAGCTCTTCCGTGCCGTTGCGGCTCGCGGGTTCGGTCGCGGGGGCTTGGGTGACGACCTGCTCGTCGATCGGTGCGCCGATGCCCATGGCGTCGCCAAGGGCGGTGCGCAGGGTCTCATAGTGAACGACGCCGGCGACGAGGATGGCGGCTGCGGCGGTCCAGCTCGCGAGCTCGCCGAGAAGGGATCGCGTACCGGAGGATAGGGCCATGAAAAGGCTCCCGGTGGAGGCGGCTCCGGTTGGGCGGGGCAAGCCTCTTATGGTTTTCGGATCTCAGCCCCGGAGGGTCAGGAAATCGCCGGAAAACTCATAGGAGCGCAAACGCTTTAAGAAACTCATACCGAGCAAATTCTCGCTCAGCGCGCCGGGCTGGGCGACGAGGGCTTCCACATCGCGGATTTCGAGTGGGCCGGCGGACACCGACTGCAAGCGTACGGGGGCGGCGTACGTGATGCCGGTGGCGGTCGAGACGGGGGTCGTGAACGCGAGCGCGCTGGTGTCGATGCCGGCCCGCGCGGCATCGGCCGGCTTGAGAACGACCGTCGATGCGCCGGTGTCGACCAGCAGGGCGAGGCTCACGCCGTTGGCGGCGCCGCGGGCCACAAAATGGCCGTTGTCCTGCCGGCGCAGGCGAACCGCCTGCTCGCCGGTCGGCGTCGTCTCCATGAGGATGGTATGGCCGGGCGGGAGCACCTCGCCGGCGACCCGGTTGACGACGGTCTTCAGCTCCTCGCGGTAGGTATAGCCGACGATCAGCGCGAGGGCGATCATCAGCCATGTCGCTGCGTGCCGGACGGCGTCGCGCCTGCGGCCGTGGTAGTCGCCGCTCAGCATCATGAGATAGAGCAGGCCGAGCGCCAGCAGGCCGATCACGTAGCCGATGTTGTCGCCGAGGATGCTCGTCAGCCGGTCGCCTTCGCCGCCGCTGAGCGTCCAGAAGAGCGCGATCAATCCAACGAGGACGACGAGCAGAACTGCGAGCATGTCGTTACGGGGGTTCCGGGGATTCTCGTTTCAGGTCTTGACGCGCGGGGTGCGGGTCTTGAGCTCCGCCATGATCCGCCGGCGCTCGGCATCCGTGTAGGAGGTCCAGCGGGCGATCTCATGGCGCGAGCGGCGGCAGCCTTCGCACAGGCCGTCCGTGGGGTCGATGACGCAGATCTTGATGCAGGGGGAGTCCATCGTCGGCAAATCTAGGGGTTCCGGCCCCTCCACTCAAGCAGGCCGCTGCGTCAAACCTGCCGGGCGCGGGAGGCACGGTGGGCCCCTATGCCGAACCTTCTTGGTGTCTGGATCCCGGCCTGCGCCGGGATGACGTTCTATTCGGGGCGACCGGATAGTATTCCCACAACGTCACCCCGCCGGAGGGCGGGGTCCAGACATGCCGATTGCTCGCACGGCCTTGTTTCCAACGGAAAGACGCTCAGGCGACGCGCGGGGGGCGGGTGGTCGGCGCGGGCGGCGTCGGCGTCCCGCGCAGGTGCGCCTTTCGAGGTGACGGCGGGGGCGTCGGCTGCCGGTGGCGCTCGGCGCCGAGTTTCTGGAGCGGCGCGACGCTGGCCATCACGCGCTGCGGCGGCAGGGTGACGCGCACCACGGTGCCCTTGCGCAGCTCCGAGGTCAGCTCGAACGAGCCGCCGTGCAGCTCGATGAGGTTCTGTACGATGGGAAGCCCGAGACCCGTACCGCCCTCGGCCGTCTCATGGGCGAGCGAACCCTGGCCGAACGCCTGCAACACCTTCGGGATCTCCTCGGCCGGGATGCCGGGGCCGGTATCGCGCACAGACAACATCTGGCCGCCGTCGGCGGTAGGCGCGACCACGATCGCGACGGCGCCGCCCTTGGGCGTGAACTTCACCGCATTCGAAAGCAGGTTGAGGCAGATCTGGCGCATGGCGCGGACGTCGATCCAGACCTGAGGCAGATCGGGCGCGATGCTGAGATCGACGTGCAGACCCTTGCCGCTCGCGCGCAGCGCCAGGAGACGCCGGCAATCCTGGGCGATGTCGCCCAGGTGCGCCCGCTCCTCGACCAGCTCGTAGCGCCCGGCCTCGATGCGGGACAGGTCGAGGATCTCGTTGATGAGCTGCAGCAGATGGCGGCCGCTGTCGTAGATGTCGTTGGCGTACTCGCGATAGATCGGCGCCGAATGAGCGCCGAACATCTCGTCCTTCATGACCTCCGAGAAGCCCATGATGGCGTTCAACGGCGTGCGCAACTCGTGGCTCATGGTGGCGAGGAAGCGCGACTTCG
Source organism: Hyphomicrobiales bacterium (assembly GCA_017304275.1). Classification (GTDB taxonomy): domain Bacteria; phylum Pseudomonadota; class Alphaproteobacteria; order Rhizobiales; family Hyphomicrobiaceae; genus Hyphomicrobium_C. The sequence goes on from JAFKKW010000312.1 coordinate 3,173, forward strand.
CCTTGCTGCCGGCTTCCGCGCGGCGGCGCGCCTCGTCGGAGAGCAGCCGTTCCTCGTCCAGCTCGGCGATCAGGATGTCCTTCTGTGCGCGGAAGGCCAGCATCTGCAGCGTCGTCTGACGCAGGCCCTTGGCGAGGAAGATGAAGTAGATGTGCACGCCGACGGCCATGGTGGCGAGCGAGTAGTAGAACGGCTCCTGCAGCATCACGAGGCGCGCCGAGACGGCGAACGTCATCGGAATGGTGCCGACGTAGAACAGGCTCATCATCGTCGACGTGAACGTCATGCGCACGGCGAGCAGCACGATCAGCGACGCAAAGATGAAGACGTGCGAGGAGAACACCACCGATTGCGCGGCGTGATCCTGGCTGTCGATGCCGACGAGCGCAAAGCCTGCCCACACCAGGCCTGAGAACAACTCGGCCAGGAAGAACCGGCGGCGCCATGTCCGCACGTCATCGTCAGGGCGCGCGTGGGCGACGAAGCGGCGACACAGCTCGAGCAGCGTGACCTTCGAGATGATGACGAGGACCAGCCACAGGCAGCCCTCGCCCCACGGTGCCCAGAACATCGAGGCGAGCGCGAAGATGGCAGCCAGCGCCCAGATCGTCACCGCGGCGGACAGCTCGTTGCGCGCGAAGATCGACATGAACTCGTATTCGAATTCGGGCTTGATCTCGCTGCGCCGCGTGAGGCGGTCGCGCGCCGCGCGCACG
>JAFKKW010000313.1 GCA_017304275.1 Hyphomicrobiales bacterium
CGCCGAGCGGCGATAATGAACGCAGACCTTCCACCCCGCGCGCGCAAGATCGAGCGCAACGGCCCTCCCGATGCGGCGCGCGCTTCCGGTGATGAGAACGGTCGGTGCCGATGCGCTGGCGGACGGCATGAGCGGGGCTCCTGAAGGCAGCGTGGTCCGGATCGAGGCTCGATGAGCGGACGCGCACGCTCCTTGACAGCGCGCGTATCGCACATCTGTGCACGTGCGAAAAGACAGTCTGGTTTCTCTGCCCGCCCGTCGCGCTCATCCGACAGGCGATGGCTGCCAAATAACAGGCAACATCAGACGCCTGATGCCCAGCGCACAGGCGATCTTTGAGCAACGGATAGCCAATTCGCTTCCCGAGTTGCCGTGGGGAGACATGCGGCGCGCGAGCCGGCGGCGCGACAGACATAACGCTTGTTGTCACATGGGGTTTTGGCGCTTCATGACAGCCAAGTTGCACTGCACCAACAGATGCTCTTCCGCCAGGCCGCGAGGCGGTTCGCACGGAGGAGATGGTCGGTCAGGCGCACGAATTTTCTACCGTAGTGGGTCCTTTTCGGGGGTTAAGGGTAAATGTCGATGACAACATCATTCACAAGAACGATCGGCGCAGCAGGCGCCGTCCTCATTGCTTGGGTAGCGCCGGCTCTCGCCAGCGACATGACCCCGCCGTCGGAGGGCCGCACGCTCGAATGGTCGGCCACCGGCACGTTCGCCACCGACTATATTTTCCGTGGTCAGTCGCTGAGCGCCGAAGATCCGGTATTCCAGGGTGACATCGGCGCGACGTACGGCATCGTCTACGGCGGCATCTGGGGGACGTCCTTGGGGCCGGAGGGCGCGGTCGAGCTTGATTTCTACGGCGGCATCAAGCCCGTTCTCGGTCCGGTCACCTTCGACTTCGGCGTGGTCTATTACACGTATTTCTGGGACGACCCGGACGCCAGCAACTACGTCGAGTTCAAAGTCGGCGCCGAGTTCTCGCCGATCGCCAACCTGACGCTGACGCCGGTCTTCTGGTGGGTGCCGGATCAGAAAAACTCCGACGCCGTCTACACCGTCGAAGGCACCGCCGCCTACGAGTTGCCGGCAATCCGCGGCTGGACGCCGACCGTCAGCGCGCTCGTCGGCTACACGGATGCTGACAGCGACGGCTTTTTCTTCGGTCCCTCCGACGATTACACGTATTGGAACGCCGGCATCGCGTTCGCCTACGACAAGTACACGGTGGACTTCCGCTATTGGGATACCGATCTGACGGATGCCGACGCATTCGACTCGGGCGAGCGCTTCGTCTTCACGGCCAGCGCCACCTTCTGATCCAGCCAGCCGCTTGAAAAATGCAGGGCGAGGCCTGGCAACAGGCCCCGCCTTTTTTCCGGATGAGCCAGGCCGATTGATTCCTTTTTGGTTGTTCGGCACACACCCCGAACCAGATTAATTCCAGCCGCGGCCCAAATGATTCTCTCCGCCGGGAATAATTGCCTGTTTTTTAGGCAAAACGCATCCACCATCCGTCAACGGATGCCTCTTGGACGGGCCAATTATGGGTAAGTCCTGGACAGTTCTCGATCAAAGTTGCCGGGAGGAGACACCCAGCACCGGAGTAGTTGATCTATCTGTCATAGTGCTTGTGCCGACCCCGATGTTTCGGTTCTTCTTGTTTCAAGATGCGCCGGATGATCGGAACGTCGGTTGCAGGTCGTGCCCAAATCGGAGGGGCGCACTGGAACCGGAGGCCGGCGCAATATGGAATTCTCAAGTGTGGGACTATTGGGGGTTGAAGCTACGATGTCGATGAAAGCATCACTCACGAAGACGGCCGGAGCGGCAAGCATCGCGCTTCTGACCCTGGCCGGAGCAGCATCTGCCGAGGAGCGCCAGTTCGAGTGGTCGGTGACCGGCACGGGCACGTCGGACTATATCTTCCGCGGCCTTTCGCTGACCAACGAAGATCCCGTGTTCCAGGCCTCGGTCGATGGCTCGTACGGCATCTGGTACTTCGGCGCGTGGGGCTCGGATCTGAGCGACAATGGTCAGGTCGAAATCGACTTCTACACGGGTATCAAGCCGGTGCTTGGCCCTGTGACCTTCGATCTCGGCGTCGTCTACTATACCTACTTCTGGGACGAACCAAGCGATACGAACTACGTCGAGTTTAAGCTTGGCGCCGAGTTCTCGCCGGTCAAGAACCTGACCCTGAAGCCGGTCTTCTGGTATCAGCCCGAGCAGCAGGACGGCCTTTACGCCGAGGTTTACACCATTGAAGGCACAGCCGCTTATGAGCTGCCGACCATCGGCATCTTCTCGCCGACGATCAGCGGCCTCGTCGGGTACACCGATGGTGACAATGCCGACACGTTTGCGACTGGCCAGGACAGCTATACCTACTGGAACGTGGGCTTGGCACTCGCCGTCGAGAAGTTTACCTTCGACTTCCGCTATTGGGACACGAACCTGGATTCCGTCGCCGGCGATACTTACTTCGGTCTCGACGACGAGCGATTCGTCTTCACCGCGAGCGTCACCCTGCCCTAGCCGCAGGCTTCAATACCGAAACACGAAAACGGGACCCAGCGGGTCCCGTTTTTGTTTGGTGCCGGGCGAGCAACGGCAGCTGGCGTCGGCCTCACGATGTCGACAATTTAAAACACACGCCGTGGTCCACGCGCAACACACTGATCAAAAGGGTGGCAGAAATATGCATAGATCTTGTGCATTCTGAGATTCGGCGGTTTCCTGCCAGACAATATATTTGCCCAAGAATTATCGCGGGCACAGGAAACCAGGGGGAAAGCTCTCAATGCGCAATATTGGATGCTCCATTCGGAACTTGGCGGCTGGCGCCGCCGCGCTCGTTTGTTTGTCGGCACCGGCCGCCGCTGAGGAGCTTGAGTGGTCGGTCAACCTGACCGGCACCAGCGATTGGATTTTCCGCGGCCTGTCCTACACCAACGAAGCGCCGGCGTTCCAGCCGAACCTGCACCTCACGTACGGCATCCTCTACGGCGGGCTCTGGGCGTCCAACATCGACGGCGGCCCCCTTTACGATCCCTTCGAGCTCGATTTCTACGGCGGCATAACGCCGAAGCTCGCGGGCATCGACTTCGATTTCGGCGTCATCTGGTACACCTACCCGGCTGCCAACGCCGGCGGCTCGATGGGCGGCAGCTACGTCGAGTTCAAGGCGGGCGCATCGTTCTCGCCCTTCAGCAAGTTCACGGTCAAACCCGTCTTCTGGTACACCCCTGACCAGGAATACTATGCTGAAACCTATACGATCGAGAGCACCTTCGCCTATGAGTTGCCCGCGCTCGGCATCTTTACGCCGACCGTCAGCGCCTTGATCGGTTATACGGAAGAATCCGGAACTGGCCTTTGGGTCGCGAACGACGACAACTACACGTATTGGAATGCCGGTCTTTCTCTCGCGGTGGAGAAATTCACGTTCGACTTCCGCTATTGGGATACGAACCTTCCCGAGAACGCGAACAATGTCTACGACGGCATCTCCGACGAACGTTTTGTTTTCACCACGACGGTCGCGCTTCCGTAACTCCCAACCCCGGCGCAACGTCATGACGATGAAACGGGACCTTTGCGGGTCCCGTTTCTCTTTGCGCGCCGCCATCACGTTGCGCCGGAGACACAAGCCGCCGGGGACAATGGGGATAGGTCCCCTTTGCTCTTGTTTGCTTAACCTCTCTAGGCTTTCCTCAATCCGTTAGGGAGGCGTCCGCACTCAGGGGAGAGTGGGCGCAGTTGGCGTGGGGATGTATCCATGGCGTTGATCAGGCGAACGATGCGCGCATGCCTCGCTGGCGCGGCGCTGGTAGGATGTTCGAGCATCGCCTTCGCCGATGGCTA
>JAFKKW010000314.1 GCA_017304275.1 Hyphomicrobiales bacterium
GCCCGAAGGAGCCGACCTTCAGCGCAGGGTTGGCGCCGAGAAAGATGCGGACGCGTCCCAAGCGCGTCGCTTTATCGACCTCGGGGGCGACGAGACGCACGGTGCCGGCAACCTCGACGTCGCCCGGCGCCGTGACGCGCGCCGGCTGACCCGGCTTGATCTTCCAGAGGTGCGTTTCCGCAACCTCTGCGTCGAGCTCGATCTCGCCGTTCTGGATGATGCGGAACATGGTGTCGCCGCCGGTCAGCGTGCTGGCGGTGGCAATGCCGCCGATGCGGCCCGCGCGCTTGCTCACGATGCCGTCGGCGGGTGCGCGCACCTCGGCGCGGCCGCGGCGCCACATCAGCTCGCGGCGCTGCGCTTCGATCTGCTGTTTCTCCGCCTCGGCCTGGGCGAGGGCGCCTTTTGCGGATTCGAGCTGGGCTTCGGCGGTCTTCGCCGCGGCGGCGCGCTGGTCCAGCACGCTCTCGGACAGATATTTCGACTGCGCGAGCGGACGGGCGCGATCGAGTTGCGCCTTCGCCTCGATAAGGCGGGCTTCGGATTCGAGGATCGCGCTTTTCGCACGCGAGATGGATGCCGTCGCGCTGCCGAGCGCAGCCTCGTTGGCGGCAAGCTGGGCCTCGATCTGCTCGGTGACGAGAATGGCGAGGAGGTCTCCCTTCTTCACGTGATCGCCTTCCTCAGCCTTGAGCTCGAGCACACGCAGGCCGTCGACCTCCGGCGCGACGAGTATTTCCTCGCGCGGCACGAACGAGCCGGTGACGAACACCGTCTCCACGAAATCGGAGGGCGCGGCCGCGACCACCGTCACGGCAGGTGCCGGGGCGCCGGCGTTCGGCGTCCCCTTGGCCTGCTCGCGCTCGGCGGCGGACGAGGCGAGGCGCGGCCCAACGATGCCGAACTGGTAGGCCGCAGCGCCGAGCCCCGCGAGAACCGCGAGAATGACAAGCAGACGCGTTCTCATGAAGCGGCCTCAGTCTTCGACTTGGACTTTGATTTGGATCTGGATGCAGAGGCCGCAGGCGGCGCCACCGAGATCGGCGCGCCGGGCTCGACAGGGTTCAAAAGCATGCTCACGACGCGGACCAGAACGGGCAGCACCTTGTGGACATCGAACGCAGGATCGACGGCGCGGCGCCAGAACAGTCCGTCGCCGATGACCGACACAACCTCGGCGAGGGTGCGTGCGTCATCCTTGGGAGCGATCTTTCCGTCCTGCTCGGCGCGCGCGAACACCTGCTCGAACGCCTGGCGGCAAAAGACGTCGACCGAGTGGAACGTCTCGCCGACCGCGGCATTGCGCGTCGCCTCGCCGCCGATCTCGATGCCGAGCACGCGCTTGTAGTGCGGCTCCTCGACGGTGTAGTGCTCGCCGAGCCTGGCGAGGGCTGCGAGCAGATCGGGCGCCTTGGAAAGCTCCGTCAGCTCGGCGGCGAGCTTCGCGCGATCACGCTCGACAATGCCGGCGATCAGATCCTCCTTGGAGGCGAAATAGACGTAGAGCGCGCCGGGGCTGATGCCGGCCTCCCTGCAGATGTCCTGCATGGTGCAGCGGTGGAAGCCCGCGCGCGCAAAGCAGACCTCCGCGGCGTCGAGGATGCGCTCGCGGCGGGCCTGCTGCGTTTCGGGCTTCAGTTTCGGCATCGCAATTTCCAAAGAGGTGCAACGATGCGCGACCGGGCGCAGATGCGCTGTCCCCAAAGAAACAAAACGAACATTCGTTCTTTTTGTGATCGTGGATTATGGCCCCGTCAAGGCATATGCGGCAGACCCGGTGGGTAGAGGCGGGACCAGGGAGCTAGAATATGTTTTATTTTCAATGTTTTATAGGAAGCCGAGCGAGCCGACCGTCTAAAACCGCGCCAGCCAGTTGAGCGTGACGTAGGGGGCGGCTTCGACGGCGTTCCCGGCCGAGAAACTATCGCCCAGGACGCCCGCCGAGACCGAGACCTCGCCCCGGTCCCATTCGTAGCGCGCGAAGGCGCCGGCGCGGGCGTAGTCCAGCAGCTCGGTGCCCTCGATCGGATCGCCGGACAGCGACCGGCATCCGGAGCCGTTCAGCGCCTGCATGCGGCATTCGCCCTGTGAATCGACGTTGATCCCGCCTTCCAGGCCGAGCGACAGCTTCGGCCAGACGCGATAGCCGATGCGAGCGCGGGCGGCGCGCGTGTTGTGGGCCGAGGACCACGACAGATCGAGCTGGCCCCAGGCATTTTCGCCGATGTTGAGCCACAGCTCGATCACGCCCTTGACGCCCACCTCCTCGCCGATGGCGACGGTCTCGGGATCGAGTGGGGAGATGTCGTGGCTGATGATCGACGCGCCGACGAAGCCCTTCGCCGTCAGCTCGCCGAACCGCTTCAAGTAGCCGACGAGCAGATCGGCGTAGTAAGTCCGCGCATGAAACCGGGCCGCACCCACCCCGTCGTTGCCGTCGTACTCATACTCGCCATAGCCGCCCGCGGTGCGGAAGCGCCAGCCGTCATCGTGCATGCCGCTCCAGGGCGCGATCGTCACACCGGAATAGACGAGCCAGACGTTTTTCGAGATGTCCGCTCCGGCCCATATCTCGCGGCCGGCCGGCTGTGCTTCGGGATCCGCGGACGCCGGATCGAGCGAGACGACGGTTAACGCCAGGACCGCAACCAGGGCGTGCCATGCGCTGCCGCTGCGCCGGCGCCTTCCGCCCCCCGATACGCCCCACCCCGCCGACATGCGGTACGCTCACATTGCACGCTGTGGATGCACCCAGGCAAAGCGTTAACCGTTATCTTGTCAATGATGACGTATAGAAACGCGATCTCGGCATATTATACTTGTCAAACCCAGGCGATAGGAGGTAGGCTGTGCAACAGCTAGCGCTACCGCCCCGGTGGCCGGATTGGCATTGTGATCGCGGGGCCTACGAGGGGGTGCCCATGATCAGGATTGATGGCGCTTATCTCTACAATCTCGGCTCACGAATTAAGCCGATTGTGGAGATGTCCAGTACGGAAGAAAATGAGGAAATCCGATACCTGATCTTCCTCGCAGAAAATTCTATGAAGAGCCTTCTGCAAACGCAGGTGTTCAACCTCAGAACCTGCGTAAGCAGCGGCCGAGCGTTTCTCACCGCGTTGGAGCACGCGTCTAAGAAGTTGAGCGCCGAGGGTGCCAAGCTGTCGTCGATGGACATCTGGCGACTTAAGCAGGCCGGTGAAAAATTTGAGAACGTCCTCACATCCGAACTCGGCACTACCGACTTGTATTACGTGGTCCCGAAGGGCTCGCACAGAACGGTGGATCTAATTGAAGATGGCCGCGCCGCATTCCCGGACGATCTGTCGGACAAGGTTCCAAAAGCTGTCTTCGATGTACAGGAAGCAACGCGCTGCCTCGCTTACGAGCGCTACACGGCGTGCGGCTTTCACTTGCACCGAGCCAATGAGGCAGTCTTGCGTATCTATTGGGACGTCGTGACCAAAGGTGCAACACGCCCGAAGCAAGAGAACATGGGCGTCTATTTATCGGAATTGAAGCGTAGAAAGAAGGGCAGCGCCAAGATCCGAAATATCCTAACAGAGATAAAGGACATGCACAGAAACCCGATCATTCACCCAGAGCATACCCTAGATCAGAAGGATGCCATGGCCTTGATGGGTGTCATTCATGCGTCCATCACGTACATGCTGAAGGAGATCCCCGCGCCACCTAAAAACGCCATGGCGAAAGCGCTAGCGGCTGGGTCGCCCCCCTGATTTCGTTTTCTCGGCAATCTTCTTAAACGCGCGCTCTGCATAAAGTTTGCTCCAGCTATCTCCGGCGCGCAGGCGCTTGCCTCGCACTAGTATCTCCTTCACTTCTAAAAAAAAAAAAAAAG
>JAFKKW010000315.1 GCA_017304275.1 Hyphomicrobiales bacterium
TCAGCGCAAGCTTGAGCGAGCGCCAGAAAATGGTGATGTGGGCGCTGGCGAACGAAAGCGTGTCGTCGAAGATGTCGCGTTCCAGAAACACGCTCGTCCAGGCTTCTTTCGAAAACGTCCATTGGACGTCGCCATAGGGACCGGGTGTCAGGAAGGAATAGACCAGCACGATCAAAAGCGGACCGCTCGCGGCAAAGAATATGACAAGCAGGGCCGGCGCGGAAAGAAGCCAGCGGTCGCGGATATCGCGCCGTACGGCTTGGGTGGCGACTTGCTCCGCGCTCGCCACGATCAGTCTTTCAGCACCTGGGCGGCATCGCCGCCGATGATGATACCGGCGCGGTCGCCTTGGGCGAGATCGACTGGTCCGCCACGTGCATTCTGCCGGCGCACGATGAACGCGTCGCCGTCATCGAGCTTGAGGTGGAAATGCGTGTCGGTGCCCAGATAGACCACGTTCTCGACAATGCCGGAAAGTGACGCCTTTTCATTGCCGGCGACCAGATGCGCGTGTTCTGGCCGAACGACGATGGTGACCTTGCCCGAGGGCGAGAAACCCGCCGGCAGCGAAGCAGGGATTTCAACGCCGGATGACAGTTTCACCGTTGCGCGCCCGTTCGCCGCCCCGGTCACTTCGGCCTTGAGGAAATTGGTCTCGCCGATGAAGTCGGCGACGAACCTTTCCGCCGGCCTGTCGTAGATGTCGCGCGGCGTGCCGACCTGCAAAATCTTGCCAGACGACATCACCGCGATGCGGTCCGACATCGTCAGCGCTTCTTCCTGGTCATGCGTGACGAAGATGAAAGTGATGCCGGTCTCGCTCTGCAGCCGCTTCAGTTCGATCTGCATTTCCTTGCGCAGCTTGTAGTCGAGCGCCGACAAGGGTTCGTCGAGCAGTAGAACCTTGGGCTGCGGAGCAAGTGCGCGCGCCAGTGCGACGCGCTGCTGCTGGCCGCCGGAAATCTGGCTGGTGCGTCGGTTGGCCAGCGCTTCCATGCGCACCAGCTTCAGCATCTCGGCCACGCGCGCCTTGACCTGGTCCTTCGGCTTGCCGAGCATTTCAAGTCCGAAGCCGATATTCTGCGCCACGCTCATATGCGGGAAAAGCGCGTAGCTCTGGAACACGGTGTTGACGGGCCGCTTGAACGGCGGCAACGGCGCGATGTCTTCGCCGTAGAGCATGATTTCGCCAGCACTCGGGAAATCTAACCCGGCGATCAGGCGCAGAAGCGTCGTCTTCCCGCAGCCCGAAGGTCCAAGCAGCGTGAAGAATTCATTTTCCCGAATGGAGACGGATACCGTATCAAGCGCTGCAACCTGCGCTTCCCCGGCGCCGAAGACCTTGCGAACTCCGCGAACTTCAATCGCGTTCCTACCCGGCGTTTCCGGCACGCAGCACCCCATTGTTTTGAGTCCGCTCTTTTCGGCGGGTCTCGCTCCGGTTCCAATTGTCACCACATGCCAAGTGGCTTGGCAACAGCGCAGTTGAACCTTGATTCAAAAAGCCGTTGCCGTGTCGCGCGGGCATCATGACTGATACGTCACCTTGCCGCCGCAGACCGTGGTTGCGACCCGCACCCTGTGCAGCTCTTCGGCGTCGACCGCACCTGCATCGCCCGCACCGCGCTCGCGCAAAAAGCTCATCCTTGGCGGCCTCGGAGCCGTGGTGCTCGCCGCGGCGGCGTGGTTCGCCTACGACTACATCACCGTCGGGCGGTTCATCGTCTCGACCGACGACGCCTACGTCGGCGCCGACATGGCGATCATCGCGCCCAAGGTGGCGGCCAACGTGTCCGAGGTGCCGATCGTCGAGAACCAGGCCGTCAAGGAAGGCGACGTGCTCGTACGCCTCGACGACGGCGATTACCGGCTCGCCGTCGATCAGGCGGACGCGAAGCTTGCGACGCAACGGGCCGCCATCGCGACGTTCGATGCGCAGATCCGTGCGGCCGAGGCGACGGCGCAGCAGGCGCGCGCCCAGCTCGATGCCTCGAAGGCCAACGTGGCCAAGACGGAGGCCGACTACGAACGCACCAAGCCGCTCGCGGACAAGGACTTCACCTCCAAGGCCACGCTCGATGCCACCATCGCCGCGCGCGATACGGCACGCGCGCAGGTGAAGGCGGGCGAGGCCGCGATCGAGACGGCGGATGCCAACGTGGCACTGCTCCGGTCGCAGCGGCAGCAGGCAGAGCAGGTGGCCAAGGAGTTCGAGGTCGATGTGGCGAAGGCCAAGCGCGACCTGTCGTTCACGGTCATCCGCGCGCCGTTCAACGGTGTCGTCGGCAATAAGAGCGTGCAGGTCGGCGACTACGTGACGCCGGGCAAGCGGATCGCCGCCGTGGTGCCGCTCGACAAGGTTTACGTCGACGCGAACGTGAAGGAGACGCAGCTCGCGGGCATCAAAGCCGGAGATGTGGCGGAGGTCAGCGTCGATGCGCTGGATGGTCCGGCGCTCAAGGGCACGGTCGAGAGCATCGCGCCGGCATCGGGATCGCTGTTCTCGCTGCTGCCGCCGGAGAATGCGACCGGCAACTTCACCAAGATCGTGCAGCGCATTCCGATCAGGATTGCGATTCCCGCGTCCGAGACCCACGGCCGCCTGCGGCCCGGTCTGTCGGTGGTGGTCAGCATCGATACGCGCACGGCGCCCAAGGATGGCGCGCCGCTCTCGGTCAGCAAGGCCGAGTAGCGCGAGGTCCGGAGCCAAACCATGGCCCAGTCCACCACATTCGACGCCGCGCCCTCGGCAGAGCCACAGGGCCGCAAGCTCGACTGGATCGGCGTCACGCCGCGCCAGCTCGCGGGCTTTCTGGCCATGGTGTTCGGCATGTTCATGGCGATCCTGGACATCCAGATCGTGTCGGCGTCGCTGGCGGAGATCCAGGCCGGGCTTTCGGCCAGCGGCGACGAAATCCCGTGGGTGCAGACGTCGTATCTGATTGCGGAAGTGGTGATGATCCCGCTGTCGGGCTTCCTGGCGCGGGCGCTCTCGACGCGGGTGCTGTTCACGGCCTCCGCGATCGGCTTCACGGTCGCGAGCATCCTCTGCGCGACGGCGACGACGATCGACCAGATGATCGTCTATCGCGCGCTGCAGGGCTTTATCGGCGGCGGCATGATTCCGTCCGTGTTCGCGGTGGCGTTCTCGCTGTTCCCGGTCTCCAAGCGCGGCATCGTCTCGCCGATGATCGGTCTCGTGGCGACGCTGGCGCCCACCATCGGGCCGACGGTCGGCGGCTATCTCAGCAACACGTTCTCCTGGCACTGGCTGTTCCTGGTCAACGTCGTGCCTGGCATCATCGTCGCGACGGCTGTGTTCTTTCTGGTCGATTTCGACAAGCCGGACCGGTCGCTGTTCCGCCGCTTCGATTTTCTGGGGCTCGCGGCGATGGCGGTGTTCCTGGGCTCGATGGAGTACGTGCTCGAGGAAGGGCCGCGCTACGACTGGCTCGACGATTCGACCATCGCGACGTTCACGGCGCTGTGCGTGCTCGGCGGCCTCGTCTTCTTCTGGCGGGCCTTCACCGCGCCGCAGCCGATCGTGGAGCTGCGTGCGTTCCGCGACCGCAACTTCGCGTTCGGATCGGCCTTCAGCTTCATCATGGGCATCGGTCTTTACGGGTTGACCTATCTCTATCCGGTCTACCTGTCGCAGGTGCGCGGGTACGATGCGCTGATGATCGGCGAGACGATGTTCGTCACGGGCGTGGCCATGTTCCTCACGGCGCCGATCGCCGGGCGGCTGTCGCAGGTGATGGACCCGCGCGCCATGATGCTGGTCGGGTTCATGGGGTTCGCGCTCGGGACGTATGTGGCGTCCGGCATCACGGTCGACTGGGATTTCTAC
>JAFKKW010000458.1 GCA_017304275.1 Hyphomicrobiales bacterium
ATCGTGCGGCCGGCGTCAACCTCGTTTCGATCGGCGTGCAGTCGCTCCGCGATGCGGACCTGAAGCGCCTCGGCCGCATCCACTCCGTCGCGGAGGCGAAGGCCGCCGTCGACATCGCGCATCGCACCTTCGATCGCGTCTCGTTCGACCTGATCTACGCCCGGCCCGAGCAGTCGCCCGCTGCGTGGCGCACCGAGCTCACCGAGGCGCTCGCCATGGCAAGCGGTCACCTCTCGCTCTACCAGCTCACCATCGCGCCCGAGACGCGTTTCGCCGACCTCTACGCCAAAGGCCGCCTTGCAATCCCCGCCGCGGAGGCCGCGCACGACCTCTACGAGCTGACCCAGGAGCTGACTGCAGCGGCTGGGCTCAACCAATACGAGATCTCGAACCACGCGCGCGCCGGCGAGGAGAGCCGCCACAATCTGCTCTACTGGCGCTACGGCGAATACGCGGGCGTCGGTCCCGGCGCGCACGGACGCCTGCGGACGCCGGCCGCGCACCTTGCCACCGTCACGGAGCGCAACCCCGAGCGCTGGCTCGAACGCGTCGAGACGGCGGGCCACGGCATCGCCGAAACGGAAACGCTGTCACCCAAGGCGCGTACCGACGAGATGCTGCTGATGGGCCTGCGCCTCGACGAAGGCATCGATCTCGACCGGCTCGCGGGCATCGGCGGCTTCGCGCCGAGAGCCGAGACACTGGCCGGATTGATCGAGCAGGGCGTCATCGAGCGCCTCCCGCCACCCGCAGCCGAGCCCGGACTGGACGAGATCCGCGCCTGCCTCGGTCCAGGCCTTCCGCCATCGACCGAGGTGCGCTCCTTCGGCCGGGTCCGCGCCACCGATGCCGGCCGCTTCATCCTCAATCAGCTCGTGCTGGAATTGTCGGCGAGCCTCGTGCCGGTAACGCACACGGCGTCGCCGCGATAGACATTTCTCCCGCCGCCCACTAATCAGCCCGCTGGGGCACGTCGTTGCGAACCGAACCGTCTCCCGCCCACACTATGGCCAGATCAAGTCCGGCCATGACGGGTGGATCGCGCGTGTTTCATCAAAGCAAACGCCCGGGCATCGGGGGAGCACTGGCATGCGGCGGCTATACGATTGGATGATGGCGAAGGCCCGCAGCGAGCGCGCCCCGCACGCGCTGTTCTGGGTCTCCTTTATCGAGAGCTCGTTCTTCCCCATTCCGCCGGACGTGATGCTGGTCCCGATGGTGCTCGCCAACCGCCTCAAGGCCTGGTGGTACGCGACCGTCGCCACGCTTGGCTCGGTCATCGGCGGCGTGCTCGGCTATCTCATCGGCTACTTCTTCTTCGAGAAGATCGGCGAGCCGATCCTGGCGTTCTACGGCAAGGCCGAAAGCTTCGGCGAGTTCACGAGCTGGTTCAACGAGTGGGGCGTTTGGATCCTGATCATCAAGGGCATGACGCCGTTCCCTTACAAGGTGCTGACCATCACCGCGGGCGTGACGCACATGCCGCTCATCGAGTTCATGATTGCGAGCGTCATCGCGCGTGCCATGCGCTTTTATCTCGTCGCCGGCCTCCTCTATTTCTTCGGCGAGCCGATCCGCGAGTTCATCGAGAAGCGGCTGAGCCTGGTAACCACGGTTTTCGTTGTGCTTCTGGTCGCGGGCTTTATCGCGATTAGATACGTGTTCTGAACCGGCCTCCCGGAGGGGCCGCCGGCGCGAGGAGTATGAGTGATGCTGTTGTCTGACACGCCGCAACGGACGGCCGCTTACCGCTACGGCGGTCTCGCGCTCTTTCTCGCCACCGCCGTCATCCTGACCGCGCTCGGCTTCGAGTATCTCGCCGGCTACGCGCCGTGCCCGCTCTGCCTGCTGCAGCGATACGCCTACTACGCGGGGATTCCGCTTCTGTTCGTCGCCATGGCGCTCACCGCCGAGATGCCGCGCGTCGCCGCCTTCATCTTCCTCGCCGTCGCGCTCGCATTCCTCGCCAATGCCGGTCTCGGCGTCTATCACGCGGGCGTCGAATGGAAGTTCTGGCCGGGGCCCGTCACCTGCGGCACGGCACAGGCGTTGCCGACCAATGCGTCCGATCTTCTGAGCAGCCTCGGCACCACCCACGTGCCCCGCTGCGACGAAGCCGTCTGGACCTTTGCCGGCCTCTCGATGGCGGGCTGGAATGCGATCGTGTCGTTCCTGGCCTTCGTCCTGGCGCTCAAGGCAGCCTTCCTGGCGGCAGCGACCGAGGCCGATTAGACGGCTGATTCAACGTCTTCCGGTTATCAACAACAGACGCCGGTCGAACAAAAATCATGCGCGTAGAAGCCCTTGCGCACGCTGCATGTGGCCGTGTCGCATCAAGTCAAGATCATTTCTTGGACAAGACGTTTTTGCGCCCTCGCGTGGCCACAGTGTCACGGTTAATTGTCATCATTCGCGGAACACAAAAGGAACTTCTGTTGTGAGCGTACCGCGTCGGGAGGGAGTGTCGAGGTCGTGTGAGTCCGTCGCGCAACAGGCGACGGATGTGCCGGCCGGGACAGCGAATTTCCCGAGAGTTGAGCAGAAGGTGAAGGCCTCGCCCTCGTTGGGCGGGTTTTCAACAGCAGTTCGTTCCGCGATCCGGAACCCTTTGAGTGAGCGTTGCGTCAGTAGCGTACCGAGTGCCGTTGCGTTGCGTAAGCGTGAGTTGCGTACCAGTCAGTTGCGTACCTTTGAGTGGCGTACAAGCGTACCGCGTCGAGTAACTGCGTACCCCCCTGCATCCCCCAAGGACACGCTTGCCGGCGTGTTCGAACGAATGAAGCGAGCCGCCCGGACGAAAAAGTTCGCGTGTATCTCCGAGCGGCTCGCCCCCCGGTCCTGCGTTTGAGTTCCAACGTAATGCGTCGCCTGTGTCCCCGCGTATGCGTGCAAGCGTAAGCGTTCGACGTCACGCGCCCGCGGCAAGGCAACAGCACGCGTAACAGTAGCAGTGAGAGTGAAGTGATGCCGTTTGAAGAGAGTGCGTGGCGTTCGTTGCAGGACGTCGTTGGCAGCGTACTTGAAAGCGCTGCGGCGGCCCAGCCCAAGCAGCGGTAAGCGAGCGCGAGACGACGTACGGGAACTGGTCGGCTCCCGGATGATGCGTATCTCCGACCACGAAATTCTGAGGCCGCGGACCATGGTCGGTTCGAAAGGTCTCGAACGGTAAGGCAAGCATACCGGACGCCTGACGGACAGTCCAAGTTGGTGTCACATGAACCGGTCGCGCGTAGTGGCACTGAAGAGCCGGTGTGCTTGCCCCCTAGACGATGGCTTCGGACCGACCGGTCCGAAGCAGTGAATCACCGGTCTCCTATTGACCGCTTTGCGTAGCAGTAGACATCAGGAGCGATCCATGATCCCCGGGCATATCAATTCGATCGAGTGGCATCAGGCCATCGGCATCGCGCGTCAGTCGTGCGCCCGCTTTTTCCGCGACGGTGGAACGGCGAAGGACGCCATGCGCGCATTCGGCGCCGACGCGGCGGGCGAGGATGCCGCAGATTGGGGAAAGGCCGTCGAGGCCATCGCCTACGTCTTGTGCGCAAGACCCGAAAAGCGCGCTGCCTGACGGCACGCGCCCCTGAGACGACCACTTCGTAAGACCTTCCAATCTCGGCCCCGGCAACGGGGCCATTTTTTTGCGCATCCGGATACCGGCCTCCGCCGGTGTGACGTGAACGAGTTGAAGCCGCCCACCACTCACGACGTCATCCCGGCGAAGGCCGGGATCCAGATACGTCGAAATTGACGCAGCTGCGCATCCTCTCGAGAACCCGCCGCACGCTAAGGCTCGAGCTCGGTATCCCAGTAGAGATAGTCGAGCCAGCTATCGTGCAGGTAGTTGGGCGGGAACAGGCGTCCGTTGCGATGCAGCTCGAACACCGTCGGCCGATAGGGAGGCTGATGGGGCCTCATGCCCGCATCCCACGGCATCTCGCCACCCTTCTTGAGATTGCAGGGCGCGCACGCCGTCGTCACGTTGTCCCAGCGCGTCTGTCCGCCGCGCGACCGCGGGATCACGTGATCGAACGTGAGATCGTCCCGACAACCGCAATACTGACACGAAAAACGGTCCCGCAGGAACACGTTGAACCGCGTGAAGGCCGGATAAAGCGCTGGTTTGACGTAGGTTTTTAGCGAGACGACGGACGGCAGCCGCATCTCGAAGCTCGTGCTCCGCACCGTGCGGTCGTACTCGGAGACGATGTTGACGCGATCCAAAAAGACAGCCTTCACCGACTCCTGCCAGCTCCAGAGCGACAATGGATAGTAGCTCAGGGGCCGGAAGTCGGCGTTGAGAACCAGTGCCGGAAAGGACTCCGGCGTGGCAGCATGAGCGTTCACTTGCTTGCTTCCAGTCGGTTCGTCGAATCGGGGGCGTCACCCCCCGATTGGCGTGCGGATACTAGCGACGCATGTCATCTCTGTGAAGGTCTCTGGCCCCAATTGGGACTTTCGCCGTCAGAACAGCGCGATGCTGCTGATTTCTACGGTGAAAATGGGGATTTGGATGACTGCTCACGGCAGCGGATCGCGATGAGCGTAGAACGACCACAGCAGCCGCGCCGCAACCCCGCGCCAGGGCCGCCAGCGCTCCGCGATCTCGGCGAGCCCCTGCATGTTGGGTCGCTCGTCGAGCCCGAAGGCCCGCTGCACCGCAATCTGCAGCGCCAGATCCCCCGCCGCGAAGCCGTCCGCATGACCAAGGCAGAACATAGTGTAGATGTCCGCGGTCCACGGCCCGATGCCGTTGATGGCAAGAAGTGCGGCGCGCAGGTCGTCATGCGCGAGCGGCGCCTCGAGGTCGAGCGCGCCGGTCACGATGGCGTCCGCGACCGCTCTCAGCGTCTTGACCTTGCCCTGCGAAAGCCCTGCGCCCCTGAGCGCTCCCACATCCGCCGCCAGCAGCATCGGCGCATCGAACGGATCGACGACGATCTCCACCCGGTTCCAGATCGCGCTCGCGCTCGCGATCGAGAGCTGCTGGCCGACCACCACGCGCGCCAGGCCGGCAAATCCGGGTATATGCCGCCGCAGCGGTGGATCGCCCACGGTATCGTGCACGCGCTTCATCACCGGACACAGCTTGCGCAACGCACGCGCACCGGAACGAATGTCGGCCGACGTCTCGATCACGCGGACACGCGCACGACCACGTCTTGCCTTCGGAGCTGATGCTTTTTGTGGAAGAGGTCGCTTCGGCACGGCGCGGTCGCGCTCCTCGCTTTTCGTCATCCCCGACCCAAAGTAGGGTGCGGGAGCCGGGATTGGAATGTCTTGCAGTGAGGGCGTGGTGACGTCATGGGATACGACAGGAAAAGACACGGCAAACGGCGCGCGGTGATGATGAGCATCGCGTGCGTGACCATCGGCTTCGCAACCGCAGCGATTGCAGCCGGCCAGAAGCTCAGGCAGTGGGAAACGATCCAGAGCGAGCGCTACGGATTCATGATCGCCTATCCCGGCTCGGTTTTCGCCCCGGGCACGACCGAGGCCACCGAAAACGGTCATGTCCTGATCTCGCGCGACGGCGGGGCCCGGCTTCTCGTCGCCGCGTTCGACAACGAGGAGCAGGCGACGCTCGCGGAATACCGCCGGCAGATCCTGGCGGAGAATTACAGCGGAGCCGACCTCGACTACGCCCCCGTGAGGAAACGCTGGTTCGTCGTTTCCGGCACGCGCGGCACGATGCACTTCTACGAGCGGGTGAGCTTCACCTGCGGCGGCAAGCTGATCAATAGCTGGGCCCTGCTCTATCCCGCCGCCGAGCGTCACGTCTACGACCGCATCGTCGAGGCCATCGCACGCACCTACGCGCCGGGCGCTGGACGCAACGGCCAATGCGATTGAGCGCAATGGACGCGAGACGCGAAGCGCGACCTCACGCCGGAGCGTATCTGGACCCCGACCTCCGTCGGGGTGACGTTGATGAGGAGGCAATCGGCGTCCAACAAACGTCCGTCATCCCGGCGCAGGCCGGGATCCAGACACGTCTCCGCAGGGCGCAACGGTCCTCGCTCCTCGCCAGCCTCCGCGGAAAAGGCACGGAATGACCGCGCCCCGTCCTGTCCTGCGTTTCGCACCGAGTCCCAACGGCGAGCTGCACCTCGGCCATGCACTATCCGCACTCGTCGGCTTCGACATGGCCGAAAGGCTCGGCGGCCGCTTCCTGGTGCGCATCGAGGACATCGATACCGCGCGCTGTCGCGAGGAGTACGTCACGCAAATCTTCGAGGATCTCGCCTGGCTCGGCATCACGTGGGAGGAGCCCGTGCTGCGCCAGAGCCTCCACATCACGACCTACAGCGCCGCCTCCGACTGGTTGCTGAAGCTCGGCCTTCTCTATCCGTGCTTCGCGACCCGCACCGAAATCAGCGAGGCGACGGAGACCGCGCCGGGCCCGCCGGCGCTCGACCCTGACGGCACGCCGCTTTATCCCGGCTTGCACAAGGCCCTGCCGAAGAAGGAGATCGCCGCGCGCCTCGCCCGCCACGAGCCGTTCGCGCTGCGCCTCGACATGGACCGCGCGCTCGACGCCCTCGAAGGCATTACAGGCGAGCGCCACGTCACGTTCAAGGAGCTCGATGCCGACGGCAATCCGCAGGTGATCCAGATGAACCCGGCCGACTGGGGCGACACCGTGATCGTGCGCAAGGACGTGCCGACCAGCTACCACCTCGCCGTCACCGTCGACGACGCGCGCCAGGGCGTGACGCACGTCACGCGCGGCCGCGATCTCTATGCGGCCACGAGCCTGCACCGCCTGTTGCAGATCATCCTCGGCCTGCCCGAGCCGCTCTACCATCACCATCGGCTACTCGCGGGCCCGGACGGCCACAAGCTCTCGAAAAGCGCGGGCGACACGTCGCTGCGCGCCCTTCGCGAGCAAGGCATCGATAGGTTGCAGCTCCGACAACGCGTGGGGCTTGCCGACCAAACGCCCGCGGGCGCGCGCGGGAATCTTTCGTAAACCAAATTTTACGATGGTGAACCATTGGGTTGTCTCTTAGACTTCAACACTGAGTTCCACCCGAATCTCGGGCGCCGACGTGAAAAAGAAGCCGCGCAAGTCACGGCCGAAGGCGATGAAGCCCCGTCGAGAGGCAACGGCGGCTGCCTGGAAGCACGCCCAAACGCCATCCCGTCAGTCGTTGCGTTATGCGCCTCCCGCCAGCGCCGCAGGCGCGCGCTTCGCGGACCTCTTCGCCTCGCATGCGGGACGCATCGAACGGACCCTTGCATCCCTCGTCGACGGCGCCAGACGCCTGCCGGCAGAGATGGGCGTGCGAGCCGGCCGCCTGCGCGCGGGAGCCCATGCCGCAGCCCGCACCTATTCGCGCGACGAGCGCGAGGCGCTCCTGCTCTTGTTCCTGCCGTTCCTGCTCGTCGCCTCGGCCATGGTCGTCCACCAGTCCGTGCGCATGCTGCAGAACTATCTCGCCGCCATCGCCATGCCCGACGACGAGATTTCGCCGCTCTCGCCCGGCGTGATGCGGGACGTGCGCATCGCCGCCGTCCCTCAAACGCGCGCGCAGGAGGCACCACCGGCGCGAACCGATCTGGCCGCGATCTCCACGGCATCCGAAAGCCGCGCCATCACCGTGGCAGGGACCGCCCTCGCGGAAGCGCCCGCCGCGACCGGCCCCTCGGCGAGAGCCGTACCGGCATCCGACCTCGGGCGCCCCGCGGATACGCACGGCATGGAGCTCGCGTCCGCGCCGTTTTCCTCAGCCGTTGCGGCACAGGAGGAAACGCAGTTCGCCCTGCTCGGCCCCATCGGCGACATGGGCCACAGCGTACCGCAGCGCACGCCGGAACCGGTCGAGACGCTCGAGGTCGACGATAACGGCAAGCCCATCCGTGCCGGCATTTGCGCCATCGACCAGACGCCGCGCTCGCCCGCGGCATTGCCGCTCGGCGAGACCGTGTCGCTTGGCGCCGACACCTTCGGCCTGCGCCTGGCCAAGGCGGCCGAAGCCCAGACCGCCTCGTTCGTCATCTACAATGACGCCTACCGCACGATCTCCTATCCCATGGGCGACGTGAACGGCCTGTTCGGCGTCTGCACCGACGTCGTCGTGCGCGCCTACCGCGCGCTCGGCCTCGACCTGCAGGCACTCGTGCAAGAGGCTCGCGCCGGCACCGGCGACCGGAGCATCGACCACCGCCGCACCGAGATCCTGCGCCGCTTCTTCTCGACCCAAGGCGAAAGCCTGCCGATTACGAGCTACCCCGAGGATTATCGCCCCGGCGACATCGTCACGTACTACCGCCCCCAGAACCGCCGCACGCGCGCGCATATCGCCATCGTGTCGTCGGTCATGGCGCCGTCCGGGCGGCCGATGATCGTCCACAACCGCGGCTGGGGGCCCGAGCTCGAGGACGCGCTCTTCGTCGACCAGATCACCGGCCACTATCGCTATCGCGGCCCCGTCCAGACGCGCAACGCCGGCAGCGGCCGTGCTGCGTTGCCGGCCTGGACCGCAACGGCGCCCGTTCACCCGGCGACCTTCAACGCGGAGCGCGACGCTCCGCGTCCGTCACCGAACTGACCGCGCCTCGGCACGCCGAGCATACGCGTGTTGTATCATCAGCATTTCTCATCGTCTGAACGCCCCCACTAGAATTCGCGTTTGAATTCACGGCCGCGCTGCCGCTGGAAACCACTTCGCGCGAATTGGCTTGCGTAAACATACGAATAAGCTCACGTTTTGCGCGCCCACAAGACAGAACTGCGACACAGCTCAGCATCGCAATTGCGCTGCGACGGGCCTCGCGTTGGACCTACAGCGCATGCAATTTTCAAAGCTCCGCCTGCCACTCGAACTGCCCGGACCGTTCTGGTTCGAGGATCTGATGTTCTTCGTCATCGACGAAGGCCGCCGCCTGCCGTCGCGCCTGAGGCTCGCGGCAGAGCGCGTGCGCCATCTGACGGAAAAAGCCATCGAGACCGCAGCGGGCTTCGATCCGGCCGCCCTGCTTCGGGGGCAGCGCGCGGCGACACCCGCTCCCGCGGTCCCGTTGATCCGCGACGTCCCGCCGATGGACGAAGCAGAAAGCTGGGCGTTGGCCACCGAGCCCCTCGTCGCCGCCCATACGGGGCTCGATGCCGCCCTCGCCTGCCAAGCCGCAGCCGCCGAGCAGCTCGATTCGCTGACCTACGTCCTCGCGTGCATGCGTGACGACCTCCGTCCGATCATGACCACCACGCGCTTCAAGGACGATAACGTCGAGACGTTCCCGGATCCAAAGATACTCGACACCTCCATCGAGGCCCTGCTCGAGCTGTCGCGGAAGAACGCAGCGACGCGTCCCAAAGACCGCGTGCAAACCGCCGCCTGACGCTTTCCTTCGTCATTCCACCTCATGTGGCCGCGCGCTCAGCGCGCCGTGACGCGCCCGTCCGGCGCGGCAGCAGCCTGCGCGGGATCGATGACGTTGCCCCCGAACGTCTGCAGCTCGAGCACCGCCAGTGCCCGGTCGGGAAGGCCGTCCGGCCGGAACCGCAGGCTTCCGTCGACGCCCGTGAATCCACCCGGCCGCGTCAGCGCCGCCGTCGTGAAGCGCTGGCCCGGCTCGGCCGACGAAAGCGTGATCGCCACGCTGACCGCATCGTAGGCGAGGCTCGCAATCCTGGGCGGCGGCTGCCCGAACGAGCGCGTGAACCGCTGCGCGAAATCCGCCCAGCCGTGCGGATCGGGACCGGGATACCAGCCGCGCACGAATGCCGCGCTGCGGCCCGCATTTGGAAAATCCCATCCGCTGGTGCCGAGAAGCTGGATGCGGTCGCCGCCGATCCCCGCATACGTCAGGATCGGATCGATTTGCGGCAGCATGTCCGCCCCGGCAGCAATGAGCAGCGTATCGATCGGCGCCGCGGAGTCCGCGCTTTGCTTCACCTCGTCTGCCAGCGCCCGCACCGTGCCAAGCATGGCGTTGGCCTCGAGCGGGTAGCGCGTCACGGCCGCCACCGTGCCGCCGTTGCGCTCGACGGTCTGCCGGAACGCCGGCTCGACCACCTGGCCATAGGCGTCGTTGGGGATCAGCGCCGCGAACCTGCGCTTTCCGCGCCCCGCCGCATACGCGACGATGCGCTCGATCTCGGTCTCGGGCAGCACGCTCATGAGATAGACGCCGCTGCCGGCAACGCGCCGGTCGTTTGAAAACGCGAGCACCGGCACGTTGGACTGCCGTGCAACCGGCGCCACCGCGCTCGCCGCGGCACCCGTCATGGGTCCGATGAGAATTTCGGCGCCTTCGCTGATCGCCTCCTGCGCCGCCTGCGCGGCCCCTTGCGGAGACCCCTTGTCGTCCTTGACGATGAGCTGCACGAGCGGGTTGTCGAGCTCGAACAAGGCAAGCTCGCCAGCCTGTTTCAGGCCCTTGGCGGCCACCGTCTGCGGGCCGTAGCCGGACAGCGAAAGCACCATGCCGATGCGGACGGGCTTCTGCGGCTTGCCGTCGGGAAGCGCCGGCGTCTGCTCGCCGAGCGCATTCGTGACGCTACCACCCATGTTGGTCGCGCAGCCCGCGAGCATCAGGGCGGCCGCAACCGTCGCGCTGGCGCGACCGATGACACGCGCCCACCGACGGGCGCGTCCGATCCCCCACTGGAAACCGGTCTCTGCCATAATTACGGCCCCTTGCAGCCGGCGCGATTGGCTCATCACGCAGGTATGGTGCGCATCTTGAACAGGTTTGCCCCTTGACCGTGCGGCGTCCCCGGGCCGCGCGTGGCATGCACGAGTTTCGTTACAGGCTCAGACCCCGTGGGTGAAGCGAAATATTGCGCCGGTTCAAATATGTCCTGGATTTTCGGAACTGAAGGCGTGAAACAGAAGCGAGCCTGTTCCACACAAGGCACACGAATGACGGCTGACGAGCCTTCCGGAACCGCACAGGACGACGTCCCTCAAACGGCGAGACGAGTGGCCTTCGAGATCGAGCGCCAGCTTGGACTGCCGCTTGCGCCGGGCCTCTATCTCGTCGCGACGCCGATCGGCCACCTTGCCGACATCACGCTGCGCGCCATCGCTGTCCTCGCGCGCGCCGACGTCATCTACTGCGAGGACACGCGGCACAGCCGCACGTTGCTCTCCCACTACACCATCCGCGCGCCGCTGCGTCCCTATCACGAGCACAACGCCGAGGAGCAGCGCCCGCGCGTGCTGAGGGACCTGGCCGACGGGCGCGCCGTGGCGCTGATCAGCGACGCCGGCACGCCGCTCATCTCCGACCCGGGCTTCAAGCTCGTGCGCGAGGCCACCGCTGCCGGCCACGACGTCACGGCCGTGCCTGGCCCGTCGGCGGCGCTCGCCGCGCTCACCGTCGCCGGCCTGCCGACGGACGCCTTCTTCTTCGCGGGATTTCTGCCAGCCAAGGAAGGCGCACGGAAATCCCGCTTGGCAGAGCTCGCGGCCGTTCCCGCCACGCTCGTCTTTTTCGAGGCCCCGACTCGCGCCGCCGAGACGCTGGCGGATCTCGCGAGCGAGCTCGGCAACCGGGAAGCCGCCCTCGCACGCGAGCTGACCAAGCTCCACGAGGACGTGCACCGAGCCCGCCTTGCCGACCTTGCGCGCGCATTTGCGGATACGCCCCCGAAAGGCGAGGTCGTGATCGTCGTCGGTCCGCCCGAAGCGGGCGAGGTGAGCGACACCGCGATCGAGGAGAGCCTGATACCCATCCTGGAGACGGTGAGCCTCCGTGACGCCTCTCGCATCGTCGCCGACACGCTGAAGGTGCCGAAAGCCCGCGTGTACGACGTGGCGCTCGGACTGAAACGCCGCGAGCGGAGCTGACCATCGTGCGCCCTCGCCGCACACCCGCACCGGATGACAGATGGCGGGGTGAGCGGCGCGCCCGCGAGCGCCGGGGCCGCCAAGCCGAATGGCTGGCCGCGTTGAGCCTGCGGCTGCGCGGCTTCCGCATTCTCGCGACCCGGGAAAAGACACCGCTTGGCGAGATCGACCTCATCGCCGTGCGCGGGCGCCGGGTGGCCTTCATCGAGGTCAAGCGTCGGGCCACGCGCGAGGCGGCGGAAGCGGCCGTCACGACCGCCCAACGCACCCGCGTTCGCAGGGCGGCCGACCTCTGGCTCGCGCGCAATGAGCGTTACCAGGCCTACGAGCTCGGCTTCGACCTCGTTTTCCTGATCGGCCGCCGCTGGCCCCGGTACGTGGCCAATGGGCTCTGACGGTCCACAGGCACACGAATATGTGTCCTTGCCAGGTCTTCCCGGTCCCACCCGTGATCAATTATACGCTACAGTGTTACATGGGGACCAAGCTAACCCAAACGAGGCACGTGGAGGTAAACGCTATGAGAAGATGGACTGCCGCGCTGATGGTGACCGCCGGAGCTTTGTATGTTGGAGCCGGGATGGCCTCAGCCGCGAGCCTCGTCTCCGCCAAGAAGCTCGAGATCAACGTCGACGAGACTAAGACCGAGGAGGAGCGCCGGGCGCTCTGGGAGAAAGTCGGCGGCTGGTGCGCGATCCAGGATTGGCACCCCGCCGTGGAGAAGTGCGAGGAGAGCAAGGAAGGCGACGATACCTACCGGACGTTGACCCTCAAAGGCGGCGGCACGATCAAGGAGAAGCTCGTCGACACCGGCACCACGAGCTACCGCTACGAGATCATCGAGAGCCCGCTGCCCGTCAAGAACTATGAGGCCCAGTTCTCGGTCACGCCGGACGACGACGACCTCGACGAGATCAACGTCGTCTGGAGCGCCACCTACGATCCTGCCGACGGCAAGGACGACAAGGAGGCGCGCAAGACCATTGACGGCATCTTCAAGGACGGCATCGACAGCATCAAGGCCAAGTACGGCAACGCCGACGATGACGACGACAAGAAATAGTCCCACCGTCTGACGACGCACTCAAAAACAATAGGCGCGATCCGGAGAGGATCGCGCCTTATTTGTGTGATCGGATACCTCAATCGGCGGACGCGGTCTTCGCCTTCGCCTTTGCGATCTTGGTGGCGCGGCGGCGGTCGACTTCCGCTTTCGAAACTTCACCGGCCGAGATCAAGGCATTGATGCAACCGCTGGAAAGCTGCGAGCCGTGAGCCCGCATGCACTGGCGGACAGCCGTGGTGCCAACGGGGTGCTGGCTGCAGTAGGAATAGTAGTCCGACGCGCAGGCGAGCTTGACGCCGAGGCTGACGGCACCGGCTTGCGTCGTAAGCGCGACGGTGGCCGCAGCGACGACGAGGGCAGCGCGCACGGATGGAGACGTGGAGACGGCAGAGATCAGGGTCGACGGGGTCATGGCAAACTCCATAGGCCTTGTATGACGAAGACCCTAAAGGCTCTTGCGCAAACCCGCTGTCCCGCGCGTTACTGGGCCCGGCAAAAATACGCCGCCGGCAAGCAAGCCCGGGGGCAGGAAACGACAGGAGAGGAAACGCACATGAGCAGGTTGTATGGACCGCAGCACCGCGAGCTGCAGGACCGCTTCGAAAGCCGTCCGATGGCCGACCGCATCGAGCTGATTGCGGCCAAAACCGAGATCGACGACATGGCGCGCGCCTTCATTGAAAGCCGCGACATGTTCTTTCTCTCCTCCGTCGACCACCAGGGCCGCCCCACCGTGTCGTACAAGGGCGGCGATCCGGGGTTCGTGCGCGTGCTCGACGCCAAGACGCTCGCGTTCCCGAGCTACGACGGCAACGGCATGTACTTCTCGATGGGCAACATCGCCGCCCATCCGGAGATCGGCTGCCTGTTCATCGACTTCGAGAAACCCTTTCGGCTGCGGCTCCAGGGACGCGCCGAGCTTGTGCACGAGGGCCCGGTCGTGAACCTGTTCAAGGAGGCGGAGCTGGCCGTCAAAGTGACCGTGTCGGACCTCTGGATGAACTGCCCGCGCTATGTCCACCGCTACCGGAAGGAAGCCGCGTCGCGCTACGTCCCCCGCGCGGAAGCGGAAACGCCCCTCTGCGAGTGGAAGCGCATCGACGGGCTGCAGGACATCCTGCGTCCCGGCGAGCTTCAGGCCGTCGAGAAGGCCGGCAACATCACCCAGGACGAGTGGATGGGCCACGTCTTCGCCGGCGACGACAAGGCCTGAAGACGAGCCCACCGCCGGCCTGGTGGGGGCAGGCCGGCCGCCAAGCCTCGCGCTTGGTCATTCGCTATCAATATTAACGCCAACGCCCTGCGCCGAAACCGGGGGAACCCCCTATGATCCCGGATCGTACACAGGGAGTTTACCATGCAGATCACCGCCCGCTTCGGCCTATGCGGTCTCCTGGCCACAGTGAGCCTCATCGCAAGCGCAGCAACCGCGGTATCCGGCCCGCTTCCGGCGCGGGCCTTCGTGTCGGACGACGCCGGAACGATCTCGATCGAGGTTGGCCGGCGCTGGTATCGCGAGCTTGAAGAGTCGCGCTACCCGCCGAACTTCTACGTGCCGCCGCCGCGCGGCTGGTGGCGCGCACGCGGACCGCGCGGCGTCTATCTCTACGAGCCGCGCGTCTACGGCTGGAGCTACCCGCCTCCGCCGCCGGTCAGTTGCGGCCAGTACCGCTACTGGAACGGCGACTATTGCGCCGACGCGCGCCGCGAGCCGCCCTACGTCGGGCCACGCTGATCACGCGCGGACCGAAACGATCAGCCTGCCAACGACGTGCAATAAGGCAACGCCGACGCCGCATTGTTTACTTCACACGTAGACAAATAGGTCTCCTCGTGTATCTTGCGGACGTCAGCGTGATTATTAGCCAGCATGAACGGGATCGGCGCCCCGGCCAGCCAACCTCCGTCTGACGTCAGGGGATTGGACTGGGGGCTGGACGATGACCACGGGAAACGTGCGCGCATTTGCGCGCTTTGCGGCGTGTGCGGTATCGCTGTCTACGACCGGCGCGCTGGCGCAGCAAGCCGCCGAGCCTGCCCAGGAGCTGCCGCCGCTGGAAGTCACGGCGAAGAAGGCTGCGAAAAAGGCGCCCGCCAAGAAAGCCCAGGCCAAAGCTGCGCCGAAAGCTTCACCCCAGCCCGTCGCCGCGCCGCAAGCCGAGCACCGCCCCGCGGGCGTAACCAACGGCCTGCCGGCAGTCCAGGACTACGTCGCAACCGATGCGACCACCGGCACTAAGACCGACACCCCATTGAAGGAAACGCCGCAGTCGATCTCCGTCGTCGGCAAGGAGCAGATACGCGACCAGGGCGTGCAGAACCTGCAGGAAGCGTTTCGCTATACGCCGGGCGTGATTGCCGATCCGTTCGGCTACGACAGCCGCTACGACAGCTCCATGATCCGCGGAACCAATGCCGCCTTCTTCATTGACGGCCTCAGGACCACCTACGGCTTCGGCTACACGAGCAGCATGATCGAGCCCTACAGCCTGGAACGCGCCGAGGTATTACGCGGCCCTGCGTCCATGCTCTATGGCCAGGCACCCGTCGGCGGCATCATCAATGCCGTTTCCAAATTGCCGAGCGAGCTCCCCTACACCGAAATCGGTGTCGATTACGGTTCGTTCGACTTCAAGCAGGTGAGGTTCGATAGCACCGGAAAACTCACCGAAGACGGAAAATGGCTCTATCGCATCGTCGGGCTCGGCCGCGAGGCCGAGACCCAAGTCGATTTCGTCGACAACGACCGCCTGATGCTGGCGCCGTCGATCACTTATCGGCCGACGAACGACACCAGCATCACCTTCCTCGGCAATCTTCGCAAAGACCAAAGCGGATCGACGCAGCAGTTCCTGCCGCAGGAGGGAACGCTCTATCCGAACGAAGCCAACAACAAGAGAGTGCGGAGAAGCACTTTCGTCGGTGAGCCGACTGACCACTACGACACCGACGCACAGTCTGCGTCGATCATCGTCGATCACAAGTTCAGCGACGCGCTGTCGATCCATCATGCATCGCGCTACGCGCACACGGAAACCAACTACGATTCGACGTACGGCGCCGTCATTACACCCGCCCGCTTCGGCTTCATCAACGCTCTCCTCGCCAGCATTCCGCTGCCTTTCACACTTGACCCCTCGACCTCGCCCTTCCTCAACGGGAGCCACACCGAAATCGCACGGGCCCGCACCGCCAGTTTATACGACACGGACGTCTTCAATACGGACACCAGCCTGACGGGTCAGTTCACCACCGGGCCGATCGCGCACAAGCTCACGGGCGGCGTCGACTACATGCGCTACGATCACGAGCGACGCACGTCCGGCACCCTGATCGACAATCTTCTGACCACCAGCAGCATCGGCTTCCCACTGCAGCCGGTGTTCGACATCTTCAATCCCACGTACGGACAGTCCGGTTCGCTTATCTCGACAACCGGCGGATTCGTATCGGCGGACGATATTCCGATTTTGTCGTTGCCCGGCGACGTGCAGACGCAGACCGGCCTTTATATCCAGGACCAGCTCAATATGGGTCCATGGAGGGCCGTGCTGGGGCTGCGGCAGGACTGGGTGTCCATCGATCAAGGACCGGGGCTGACCAGCGCCGGACTTCACGAGGACGACACAGCCACCACGGGCCGTGCGGCCTTGATGTACGACTTCAGTTTCGGACTGACGCCGTATGTCAGCTACTCGACGTCGTTCTCCCCGCAGCCTGGAACGCCGGTCGGCGACCACATCTTCACGGACTTCAGGGATACGCATCCT
Organism: Hyphomicrobiales bacterium; assembly: GCA_017304275.1. Lineage (GTDB taxonomy): Bacteria > Pseudomonadota > Alphaproteobacteria > Rhizobiales > Hyphomicrobiaceae > Hyphomicrobium_C. Next base: position 16,638 of record JAFKKW010000458.1, read on the forward strand.
GCGGGACCGCTCGAAGGCGAGCAGTTGGAGATCGGCTTCAAGTATCAGCCGCGCGGGGCGCCGTTTGCGATCAACGCCGCGCTCTACGAGCTGACCGACAAGAACCAGACCGTGCAGCCGGACTTCCTCTTCCAGGCGGTCCAGGGCGCGGACGTGAACGTGCGCGGCTTCGAGATCGAGGCGATCGGCAAGGTGACGCCGGAGCTCAAGATCCTGGCCAGCTACACCTACACCGATGCGACGTACGACAAGTATCCTGAGCTTTTCCCGTACCCGACGGGCATCAGCGACTTCATGGAAGGTAAGCGGATCGACGGCGTTCCGGAGCACATGGCGTCCCTTTGGGCCATCTACAGCGTAAACGACGGCCTGTTCAAAGGCTTGTCCTTCGGTGGCGGCGTTCGCTACGTGGGATCGACCGAAAGCCATGGCCTCGAAATCAACCTCGTTGATCTCGGCGGTGGAAACCTGTTCCCCGTCTTAGGTCCGGAGCTCGCGGTAAAAACGCCGTCATACACGCTCTTCGATGCGATGATCGCCTACGAAACTGAGGATTGGCGCTGGCAGCTCACCGCCCAGAACCTCGAGGACAAGTACTTCGTGACGTCCTGCACCGTATATCGAGGCGATTGCGGCATCGGCCAGGCGCGCACCATCCTTACCGGCTTCACGTATAAGTTTTGATAGGAACCGAACGATCACACGAGAGGTCCCTGGCCCTTTGAACGTTGACGCTCTCGACCTGTCCCATCTGCTGGCGCTCGCCGGCGGCCTTCTCATGGTCGCTGGCGTCGTCATGCTGCGCGAGCGCTGGCTCGCGCGGGGAACCGACGGCCTTGCCTTCCTGATCGGCGGCTGGTTGGCCGTCCTCGCCGCCGTCTACCTGTTCGCCGAGACCTGGGGTGCCGAGATGGGAACCACCTATGCCCTCGGCGCAATCTCGCTCGCCGCCTATACCGTTGTGGCCGCCACCTTCGAGCGCCGCGAGAGCAAGCGGCGCGAGCCGCGCGAGGCGGCCGTCGATCCCGAGGAGCGCCCGACCAACTGGAAGCGCGGCACGGGCAAAGCCCTGCTGGCGATCGTGCTCGCCGGTGTCGCCTCCATCGGCATCGGCGTCGCGATTGCCGTCCAGGCGCCGTGGCCGCCGCAGGACCGCGCCGTCATCGGCGGCCTTCTGGTGCCCATCCTCTGGGGCGGCGGCATGGCCTGGACCCTGTGCGACCCGCGCCTCGTCCGCGCGACCCTCATCCTGCTCGCCGTCTCGGCGCTCGGCTACGGCATCGCCTTTCTTCCCAAGGCGCTTTCCTGATGCAGGACCTTGCGCCCGAGAAAAAGACCCGCAAGCGTCCGTTCCTGCCGCCGCCGTTCGTGCGCGCGATGCTGGCGGGACATTCGGCCCTCGGCATCGCCTTCGCAGCCCTGATCTACATCGTCTGCCTGACCGGAACGCTGACCGTCTTCATGCACGAGCTAAAGCGGTGGGAGCAGCCGGACGCGCCGCGGATCGAGGAGGGCTTGACGGCGGAAGCCGCAGCCAACGCCGTCGAGAGCACCTATCGCAAGGCCCTTGCCCTCAACGCAGCCCACGACGTCTTCGTCATGGGTCCGAGCAGCACCCAGCAGCGGCTCCTCGCCAACTTCCACGACCATGACTCGGGCGTCGAAGGCCACTGGCTCGGCGATGCCGCCGGCAACCTCGTCGTCGAGGAGCATGCGCCCTGGGCGGAGTTCATTACCGACCTGCACATCCGCCTGCATCTCCCGAACACCTGGGGCCTGTTTCTCGTCGGCCTCACAGGCGTCGCACTGCTCTCGTCGCTGATCTCGGGCCTGCTCTCGCACCCGCGCCTGTTCAAGGATGCGTTCGCGCTCAGATGGGGCGGCTCGCGCCGCCTGCAGGAAGCGGACCTCCACAACCGGCTCGGCGTCTGGGGACTGCCCTTCCACGTCGTCGTCTCGACGACCGGCGCCCTGCTCGGGCTCTCGACCTTGATCGTCGGCGTGCTGGCACTGGCTGCCTACGACGGCGATTCCGAGAAGGCGTTCGCGACCATTCTCGGACCGCTCCCGACGGCGGACGAGACGGCCGCGCCGGTCCCTGACATCGCCGCCATGATCCGCACCGTACGCGCCGAGCATCCCGATGCGGAATTCGCCAGCGTATTCATCCAGCACATCGGCAAGGCAGGCCAGGCCGTGAACCTCGGCATGAAAACGCCCGGCCACCTCGCCATGTCGAACGCCTACTATTTCGACGGCGCCGGCAAGCCGCTGGGCGACGGGGGCCTCGAGACGGGGACCATCGGCCAGCAGATCCTCGGCGCCCTGCAGCCGCTGCATTTCGGCTGGTTCGGCGGCTTCGCCGTCAAGATCGCGTACGGCATCCTGGGGCTGGCGCTGACCGTCGTGACGCACAGCGGCATCACCATCTGGCTTGCCCGCCGCCGCGAGCGGGGTCGCCCGGCCCCGCACTGGGAGAAGGTCTGGACGGCGCTGGCCTGGAGCCAGCCCCTCGCCTTCGCGGCCGCCGCCCTCGCCATCTTCGCCGCGAGCGAGGCCTTCGCCGTCCCCGTCTACCTCGCGACGACGATCGTCTGCATGCTCGCCTCCCAGACCGCAGGCGAAGCCCGGACCGTGAGCCGCATCGTCCGCGTGCTGGCAGGCCTCTCCATCGTCGCCACCGTGTTCGTCCACGGCCATGCGCTGTGGGATCGCATGCAGGATCCGGCGGCTCTCTGGGTCAGCGGCACCATGACCGCGATCGGCCTCGTGCTGCTCGCTTCAGCCCTCGTTCCCATGCTCGCATCCCGGACCCGCGCTTAGCGAGCCCGGAATGAAAGTGGAGCCGCTCACATCAGTGAACGGCTCCAGGCAAGCACAAGACAATCCGATAGGAATGAGTGAGACGGGGGTTGTCCTACCAGTTCACCTTGAGCCCTCCCGTGCCTTGCCAGCCTTCCACGTCTCCGAAGTGATACTCGCCGGAACCGTAGAAGCTCAGCGCGTTGGCGAGCTTGGCCGTGACGCCGCCACCCGCCGAGTACCAGGTGCCGCTCACGTCGCTGACGAACTCGACATCGCTGATCTTGCTCTGGTTGGAGCCCTCGAACTCCGAATAGACGTTGAAGATCGCGTAGGGCGAGATGAGCCCGCCGTCAGCCTGCACGATGTTGGCCTGCAGTTGCACGCCGAGACGCCCGATCAGGCTTTCGGAGGTGCCGTAGTGCGCCTGCACGCCGTAGCTGTCCTCGAAGCCGTCGATGGTGAGGCTCGTATAGGCGAGCTGCGCCTGCGGTTGCACGACAAGCCCGCCGACACCGAACCCGTAGCCGACTTCACCCGACGCCGTCAGCGCGTCGCCGTCGGCCGAGCTGTGAACCCCGCGCGCCGAGGACGACATGCCGAAATCGATGAAATCGGCTTTGACGACCGTGTCGACATAGAGACCGGTGCCCGGCCGTCCGAGCTCGTAGTAGGTGGCATAAGCGCCACCGCCCCACGCATCGGCATCGACGGACGATTTCGAGGCTTGTCCGAAGATGACGGCGTCGACACCGGCATCCGCCTTGCCGTAGCTGCCGAAGATGCCGACGGCCAGCCGCGCACTCGAATCGCCGGCGATCACGCCGCCGAGGCCGCCCGTCACGCCACTGCTCCGCTGCGAGAAATCGTAGCCTTCCTTGGCATCCACATCGACGTCCGAGAAGCTGCCGCGCACCCAGATCAGACCGTCGGAGCTCGTCGCTCCTGCGTTCTGACCGTTCCGGATCTCGCCGAGCCGCTTGTAGAGCGTATCGAGACCGGCGGAGACGAGCCGCTGCCCGACCGACGGCGCGGAAACATAGGCTGGCACCTGATCGAGAATATCGGACTGCAGCAACACCTCGTCCTCGTTCACGCGCAGGACATAAGCGAAGCCGCCACCAATGACCTCCTGACGGCCCGAGAGCGCGTTGACGGCAAGCTTGAAGGCATCCGGATCGAAGTCGTCGCCTGCGACGATGACGATGCCGTCGTTGTCGCCCTGCCCGGTGAAGCCGCCGTTACCACCCGCGTTGTTGATGTAGATGGTCGTCGTGCCGGCAACCGTGCCCTCGAGGACCAGCTTATCGGTCTCCGAGTCGCTGTCGCCGAGCGCGGTATCGAGTGCCAGCTTGCCGTTGTTCCCGATCGAGATGTAAGTGCCCTCGACGGTAACGGTGTCGCCGGCCGTACCGGTGACCATCGACAGCGTGCCGCCGTTGTTGAACGTGTCGGTTTCGATGGTGAGCGAGATCGGCCCCCCTTCCTCTCCGCCATCGTCATCGTCGTCGTCATCGTCTCCGCCTGCACCGAAGGCACCGATCTGCAGGATGCCGCCGGTCGCGAAGGGAGCGTATTGCTCGAGCACTCCGTCGAAGAAGCCGGGCAGGCCCGAACCGCTCTGCAGCGTCAGCGTTTCCGTCTCGAGCTCAACCTCGAGCGGTCCATCGCCCTCGGGGAGAAGCTGGACGACCGACGTCCCGTCGACCGTCATGGCCTCGGAGAACTCCAGCTCCATGCCGCCGCCTTCATCCTCGATCTCGAAAGCGAGATGCGAGTACTTTGAAACGACGAGTTCTTCGAAATCCTCGACCTCGCCGAGCATCAGCTTGCTGCCGCCGGCAACGGCGCCGGTTCCGGTGACGGTCAGGATGTCATAGCCGCCGCCGCCCCCCAGCTCGGTGATCTCGCCACCCGCACCCTCCAGCTTGAGGTTGTGGCGACCATCTCCCATGTTGACGGCGCCGAGGAAGGTGAGCTTGTCGTCGCCGCCGCCAAATTCCAGCTCCGCGGTCTTGATGAGCATCATATGGTCGGCATTGGGGTTCGCCGGCGCGCTGGAGAGCAGGTTGTTGAGGTTCGAGGTGCTCAGCGTCGGGTCGGCGCCATTGGTGGCGTCGTTGGCCAGGTCTTGGAAGAAAGATGCGTCCTTGGAATTGATTGGATCGATGATGAAGGTCCAGTTGGTCCATGCTCCCGTGGCGGAGCCGGTACCTCCATTTGCGACTTCGTCTATCCCAATTTGAAAGTTGCGACCGCCGAGTTCGAGTTCGCCCGCGTCATACACGCCGGACCGGAAGTAAATGGTCGGATCCTTGGGGGCATTGCTTGTAGCCGCGGTCCCGTTGCCGTTTTGGACTTCGATGCCTTCGCCCTGCGGCAGAAGAATATTGCCGCCGTCGAGCACGAACACCGCGTTCTGCGACCCGCGGTTGATCTCGATGCTGCCGCGGAAGTTGGGCCCCGGGCCCTGCTGGATCGTGCCGCCCATGAAGAAGAAGTAAGGATTCTGGCCCGAGCCGAGCTGCGCCTCGATACCGGTGAGCGTGCCGCCGAACATGAACATGCGGTCGGACGTATCGCCGACAGAGGCAGCACCGGTTCCCGGATTGAAGTCCGAGTTTGGCGGTGGCGTCACGTTGGTGCCGCCGTTGATGATGATGAGGTCGTTACCGGCGCCCCCGCTGATGTTGCCGCTCAGCGTCGCGCCGGGGTTGATCGTCACCTTGTCGTTTCCGGTGCCCGCGGTGATCGCGCCGATCTGGCCGCCATTCACCGTGATCGTGTCGCTGCCGTCGCCGAGGTTGATGGCACCCGTGCTTGCGGGAGCATTGACGACGAGAGTGTCGTCGGCGCCATCGCATGCAATGGACGCCGTGGTCCCGTTGAAAGTCCCGGTCGATCCCGTCCCCGAGCTGGTGGGTGTGCACGCGGCCATCGCCGGATGAGAAACCGAGAGACTCAGAACGAAGGCCAGCGAGAGCGACCCTGCGGTCAGAGCAAATCGGCTGGAAGTCTTGAACGCAAAACGAGACATATCCTCCCCCATCGACGGATGTTGGTGCTTGCAAGTCTGATTTTTGAGTTTTTGAAGCGGTTCGAACGCCTTAGCGCGCTACGACCCGCGTAGCCCTAAGGCCACGGCGGTCGACGCCACACGTCGGGAACGTTTGCTTGGATAGCTAGAACGGCTGGGCCGTTTGGAACGCAATACATCTTCCCCTCCCGCCGGAATTTTGCGTCACGCCTGGACCAGATATCCCGATCCGAAAGCCACGCCATCCCGTTGTTCGCGCGGTCTGTGAGAGAGTCCCCCCATGTCACAGAACACAATAACATTTCGCGCTAGAACACTGACGGAGCATTTCGGAACTGAGAATAGGAGATGTTCCCTTCGTAAGGTTTTGTAAGGAAGGTAACCAACGGGATGTTGCGCGTCGGATACAGAAACGCGGTAACCAAACCACGGTAACCAAACCACCGAGTCATCCTTTGTTGATCCGGCAATCTCCAGCCGCGCCTTCCCTTTCACCGTAGGCATGATGACCGGCTCCCGACCTGAAAGACCGGCAACTGCGACAATTCATTTTCGAAATCGGAAGGAGTCTTGTCGTACCTTCGAGCAGGTAATCTCGAGTCCACCGCCCTCCGTTCGGACCCGGCGGCCCCGCCATCGAGCACCCCTGATCATGCGACGGCGACCGCCGACGGCAGACAACGCCCGCCTTGCGCGACGATCCCGCCGCTCCTTCGCGTGAGGAGACGGAGAATGGATGAGCCCGCACCGAGCCCGCTGAAGGCGCCACCGCCGACGTTCCGGGAACTGTTCACGCCGAAGCTCGTGACGCTGCTCCGGGATGGATATGGCGCGCGCGATCTCACCGCGGATGCGATGGCCGGCCTGACCGTGGCGATTGTCGCCCTGCCACTTTCGATGGCGATCGCCATCGCCTCGGGCCTGTCGCCGGAAAAAGGACTGTTCACCGCCATCGTCGGCGGCTTCCTCATATCGGCGTTGGGCGGCAGCCGCTTTCAGATCGGTGGACCGGCCGGCGCCTTCATCGTGCTCATCGCCGCCATCGTTGAGCGCCACGGCTACGAGGGGCTCGTCCTCGCCACCGCCATGGCGGGCCTGATGATGATGGCCGCCGGTTTCCTGCAAGTCGGCACTTACATCAAATACATCCCCCTGCCCGTCACAGTGGGCTTCACAGCCGGCATCGCCGTCATCATTCTCGCGAGCCAGGTCAAGGAGGTGCTGGGGCTCGACATCGCCACCGAGCCCGCCGCGCTGGCGCCGAAGCTCGCGGCCATATGGGCCGCACTCGGTACGATCAATCCGGCCGCTGTCGCGCTTTCGGCTCTGGCCGTTGGGCTGATCCTCGGCCTCAGGCGCCTGCGCCCGCACTGGCCCGGCATGCTGATCGCCGTCGGCGCGACGGCGATCCTGACCGCGCTGCTCGGCCTCGACGTGACCACCATCGGCTCTCGTTTCGGCGACATCCCGCGCACGCTGCCGCTGCCGTCACTGCCGTCGTTCGACCTCGCGAAACTGCGCGCGGTGCTCCCCGACGCCATCGCCATCGCGATGCTCGGTTCCATCGAGAGCCTGCTCTCGGCCGTCGTGGCGGACGGCATGACGGGCCGCAAGCATCGCTCCAACTGCGAACTGGTGGCACAGGGCGTCGCCAACATCGCCTCCGTGACCTTCGGCGGCATGTGCGCCACAGGCACCATCGCGCGCACCGCAACCAACATCCGCGCCGGAGCCCGCACGCCGGTCTCCGGAATGCTGCACGCCCTCTACATCCTTCTGTTCCTCCTCGTCGCCGCGCCGCTCGCCGCTTACGTCCCGCTCGCGAGCCTCGGCAGCGTGCTCGTCGTCGTTGCCTGGAACATGGCCGAGCGGGAGGAATTCGCCAATCTGTTGAGAGCGTCCTGGGGCGACGCGACCGTTCTCCTGGCGACCTTCCTGCTGACGATCTTCGAGGACCTGACCATCGCCATTGCCGTCGGCGTGACGCTCGGCGCATTCCTGTTCATGCATCGCATGGCTGAGGGCGTGGAGGTCGCGACGGGCCGGCCGCTGGTCGCCGACGACGCGGCAGACGAGGCCGGCGCCTCAGCCGGCTACGAGCCGGCGGCGTATGGCGGCGACATCCTCGTGTATCGCATATCCGGCGCCTTCTTCTTCGCCGCAACCGCGACCGTCCGCGGTGTCCTCGACCGCATCGGCGAGCACCCGAAAATATTCATCCTCGATTTCTCCGACGTGCCGCTCGTGGACAGCACGGCCGCAAAGTCCCTCGAAGGCTTCGTGAAGAAGCTCGACCGCGCAGGTACGAAGGTCTTCTTCACGTCCGCCCGCAGGGGCGTGCGCCGCACGCTGCTGCGCGCCGGCCTGCGCACGCCGCTTGTCACCTATGCACCGAGCATCGAGGACGCGGCCGAAGCCGCCCGCAAGTCCCCGTCCACGGGCTAGCCGCTAGGGCTCCCGGGAGATGCCCAGCATCTCCACGGCGAACGTGCCAGATCCGCGCTCAGTCTTTCGCGACCGTAAGCGTCCAGGGATCGTAGCTACCGAAGCTCCAGGCGTGTCCTTCGGGATCGCGCACCGAATAGCTCCGGCCGCCGTAGCTTTCGCCGCGCGGCGCGATGATCGTCTCGGCGCCGGCGGCCGCCGCCCGCGCATAGTGCGCGTCGACATCGTCCACGACGACATAGATCGTCTGCGTGCAGCGGCCGTCGGCGCGCTCCGGCAGCGTCATCACTCTCTTGCCGAACTCTCCGCCCTGATCCGGCCCGATCATGATCATGCCGTTGCCGAAGCTAAGCTCGGCGTGGACGACCTGCCCCGCCTCGTCACGATAGACCGCATGCGCCTTGAACCCGAATGCGCGTACCAGCCAGTCGACCTCCGCATCGGCATCCTTATAGGCAAGGCACGGGATGAGAACGCTTCCATTTGGCATCGCAGATGACACTCCGCTTGCGGATCGAGAGGCCTGAGAGTCGCAACGATCAGCGCCTACCCTTGTGGAGGAAGAAGATAGTTCTTCAGCAGGTAGTCGAGACTGCGCGACCACGACTCGTCCGTATTGCCACGAATGTCGACGCTATGGACGAAAACCATCTTCCGGGCTTTTACGTCCTCCATGTAGACGTTCAGGTTGAGAATGAGGTTCGAAACCTTTTGGATGTTGATCCACGCGGCAATGTCGCCCCCGAGCGCTGCGGCGTAGTCGGCTTCGCAGCCCCCGCAGCTCCCCATGGGCTGGCCGGCGTCGATCTTGGCACGCGTCTCCGCCGGAACCGGAACGATCGTGTACAGGCCGGACGCCTGCAGGCGATCCTTGAACTGCTGCTCGATGTGGCGCAGACGCGCCGTCTCCTGCGCGCTCGTCGGCTCGTACATGCTGTTGTCGTTCTCGAAGCCGACGCCAAGGACGACGACCTTGCCGCTCTTCGGAAGCTGCAGCGTTGGCGCGGCGAACGCGCTGCCTGCGGCGGCCGCAAAGCACAGCGCAAGCGCGCACGCAATCCATTGCTGGATACGCCGCGCATGATCTGGATTTCGAAGCATGGGCTTCTCCGTTCGAACAATAACCGCCCGCCCCGACCCCGGCCGTTGCCGGCCTGATAAGGATGTCGGCACCCGTCCTCGGGCATTCAACCCTTGACGCGCGACGGATTCCGCGCGGACGGATCGTTCCCCCCACGGATCAGCACACGGGGCGTCGGAATGTACGGATCAATCGCCACAGTCGCATTCGTGGGCGTGGAGGCACGCCCCGTCGAGGTGCAGGTCCGCATCTCGCCGGGTCAGCAGGCCTTCGCCATCGTCGGCCTTCCCGATAAGGCGGTCGCCGAAAGCCGCGAGCGCGTGCGCAACGCCTTGCACGCCGTGGGTCTTGGCCTCCCCTACAAGCACATCACGGTCAATCTCGCGCCGGCCGACCTGCCGAAGGAAGGCAGCCATTTCGACCTCGCCATCGTGCTGGCTCTCATGGTCGCCATGGAGGCCGTCGCACCCGACGCGGTCGAACGCTACGCCGCCGTGGGCGAGCTGGCGCTCGACGGCACGATCCGCCCCATTCCCGGCGCGTTGCCCGCGGCCATCGGCGCCAACGCCATGCAGAAGGGCCTCATCTGCCCCGCCGAGTGCGGCCCCGAAGCCGCCTGGGCCGGCGAGGACGCCGACATCCTCGCCGCGCCGCACCTGCTCTCGCTCGTGAATCACTTCAAAGGGCTGCAGACGCTCGCCCGGCCGAAGCCGGCGCTCGCAGCGCGCGGTCCGGTCGCAGCGCTTGCGGACCTGCGCGACGTACGCGGCCAGGAGAACGCAAAGCGCGCCCTCGAGGTCGCCGCCGCGGGCGGACATAATTTCCTGATGATCGGCCCGCCGGGCTCCGGCAAATCCATGCTCGCCGCCCGTCTGCCGTCAATCCTGCCGCCGCTCTCGGCCGAGGAGATGCTCGGCATTGCGTAGCAAACGCACCAAGTCTCGACTGGATGGATCTTAGCTGATTTGCGACTCTGGGGGCATGGCAGAGCCCCACGTCATATCCGCCCTATCCCGCAAGCGCGCCGAGTTGTCTGGTGACATCGAACGGTTGCAACGGGAACTGTCGGAAACCGTCTCCGCATTGGAGAAACTGGACGCAACTCTGCTCCTGTTCGATCCGGCTTATGAGATCGCATCCATCCGTCCGAAAGCCTTCCGACCGCCAGAGGACTGGTCAAAGCGCGGAGAGATGACCCGGATCATTCTCGGGATCATGCGCAAGGCAAGTGAACCGCTCACGTCCGCCGACATCGCCGCTCAGTTGATCGCAGAGCGGGCGCTGGAACCAACGGACAAGCTGCAACGGTTGATGACCAAGCGCGTAGGCGTCGCCCTGCGTGGGCTTCGCGACCGGAGCATCGCCGTATCGGCCCCCGGTCCCGGCATGAGCGTCGTTTGGCAGCTAGCCGGACGCGAGTAGGTAAACCAGACCGCACGCGACCAAGGCTAGAGCGAGCCAATACACCCATTCCCATTTGTTGGGCGGGGGATCGCCGTAGTCGGGGGATTTCTCGTAGCCTGACATTGCTGGCCCACCCAAATCTTAAGGGATCGTTAACTAATTTGGGACAAATCTTGCAAATCGTGCAAAACGTACGATATGTACGAATCGGAAGATTCCGTTTAAGCTTGCACAAACACTGGGGGCATACCGTCGTGATGGAGCCAACCACATATACGGTTAGCGAGGCGAGAGACAAACTAGCGGAAGTGATTGACCGCGTTACTTATACTGAGCAGCCGGCGGTCATCACTAAACATGGAAAGGACAAGGTTGCTCTTGTTCCGTATCGTTTGCTTGAGTTGATTACGCGTATCGAAGCCATGATGGACTTGGAGAAGGCCCAAGAGGCGTTGGACGATTTCAACGCCCGTGGAGGGATGAGCCTCGCCTCGTTCAAGCGTCAACTCCGCCTCGAGGAAGAGGCGTCGAACGTGGGGGGCAAGAGTGAAGTACGACGTTCACTTGGCACACGCCGCAATGCGCGAACTACGAAAGCTTGATCGGCCTACTCAAGGGAAAATCCTTACTGCAATTGAAGGTCTGGAAACAAATCCGCGACCGCCGGGCGTAGAGAAGCTCAGCGGTCATCCGGATTTTTTTCGTATTCGCGTGAGCGATCACCGCGTGATCTATGCCATCCCGCGAAAAAAGGTTGTCGTCGTGTGTGGTGTCCGCAATCGCAAGAACGCATACCGTCAGCTCAACATGCTGAACTCCACTCTTAAGAGCGCAATCAGCGAAATCGAAACTATGGGCCAGAGCCCGGAGCTTCAGCAGGCTCTGACGTTACGCAAATCATAGTTACCTTATCGCTGCCAGTAGCCCTTCCAATTCCTCGACACGGGATGCGCCATCGCGAGGCTGATGGCCTTGCCGGTCATCGCGCCGTTGCTCAGTTCCCGGTGATCCTCAACCCAAGCGGCGTGCGCTGCGTATTGGTGAAGGTAGCGCGCCGAGACGTGGTGATGCTGGCCACCGATCATGCGGCGAAGGCGTGAGAAGTATGACTCCACCTGATTGGTGCAGACGCCGTTGAGCGAATACGCTTCGCTGTGGTTGATGCGGAGCGTCGGGAACATGGCGTGCAGCGTATCCCAATGGCTGGCTTCGTCGGCATGAACTTCCGCCGTACGAACAACGGCCTTCTCGACAAGCTCAACGCCGTCAGATTCCTGTGTGCACACGAACGAAAGCGTGCGGCCCTTGCGCTGGCGCATGGCGACGACAACGCGACGCTTGCCGGTTTGGTGCTCAGCAAGGCGACGGTCAACGCGATCCTCTTTCTTGTTCGCGGGGCGAATGTGGCCACCAAAATAGGCGCCATCAACTTCCACGATGCCCGAGAGCTTGAGGCCAGCGGTTTCCGACTTCATCGCTTCGCGCAGCTTGTGCGAGAGAACCCAGGCCGTCTTGTGCTGCACGTCGAGGTCGCGCGAAAGCTGCATCGCGGAAACGCCCTTTGCCGCGTTCGCGACGATCAGGACGGCCGCCAGCATGTCCGTGAAGCTGAGCTTACGGCTCGCGAAGATCGTGCCCGACGTGACGCTGTACTGATGATGGCACGCCTTGCACTTGAACTTGCGGCGCGTGGCAATGTCGTATGCATCGCAGCAGCCGCAGCGCGGGCAGACGGGATCGCCATCCGTATCCGGCCAGCGGACCTTGCGGAACAGGCCGTAAGCCTTGTCCTCACCGCCCTGATAGACCTCCTTAAGAGAGAGGGTCCGAGAGGCTGCTTTGAGCTTGATGTTCGTGGCCATTATCATCATATCCGATGTAAATTACACCAGATATGATGACATAACACATCGTTGTCAAGGGTAAAAACATCGAATATGATGATATTCGCATCGAATCAAGAGGTATCATCATGCGGGAAGACGTCTGGGCAGAGCGGGCCAAGGGCTTACTCAAGGCCGAGTTGAAGCGCCGAAACGTGGGTTATCGGGAACTCGCCGAGAAGTTGTCTGCACAAGGAACGCCAGAAACGGAGCGCAACCTTGCGAATAAGATCAGCCGGGGCGGGTTTACCGCTGCGTTTTTGATCCAATGCCTTGAAGCCATCGGTTGCTCGTCTCTGCGACTAGCCGACTAGGTGCCGTTGCCCGGATCATCATCGAAGAACTCCGGTTCGATGGCGAACACCAGTTGGGTCAGTGCGGTCATAATCAGCACGTGACACAATAAAATTCCTAGCGCCGTCATGTTGAAGAACGCTTCACCTGTCGCATTCATCGACGCTATCGGCTTGACCGTGACGACAGCCACTCCTAGCGCGAATAGGGAAATGAGCCAGTAGACGTTGCTGCGAAGCTGCGCACGTGATTTCTCTAAGGCGTTTCGCACCCGATGCTGTTCTTCGATCCGATTAAACGCCAAATGAATTTGCGCAGCCGACGCGAGCGTCACGGCAAGCGTAATGCCCAGCACATTTATGAACTCGTGGTTCACAAAGTCTCGCAGAAACCTGTTGTTGTCCGCAATCCAGTCTGGACGCGCGGCCATCAGGCACAATGATATCGCGATGAAAACGAGAAGGATTCCGTAAGCGAGCCCCTTGGTCATCAGAACCGCTCTCCCATCCAAGAGAGTAACCTATCCCAAAAGTCTTCCCGCCCCTGCTCCGTCTCGATCCTATCGCTCTTTACATGGTCTCGTGAGTTGTAGAATTGATTTCCGGTGGTTTTAGCCTTGATGCTGCCGGCACCCATTTCTGTATAGTCAACAACCTCTTCGATGTTCGGCTGCTTGACGTCGATCGTGCTATCGCTGGAAAGCGTTGCCTTTACTCTGTTGACCCGGTTTTTGTCCCTCAGTTGTCTCAACTCATTTGAAAAATCGTCTGCGCCGCCAAACATATTGGGAGGGGCGACGTCGAACATTATCCAATTGATCTGGTAGTCGTGTTGTTCCGCAAACCTCCAAAAGGAATGCATCTCTGCGATCGGGTGAACCTGAACATCGAACGGCGGCGGCAAGTCTGGCGATAGGCGCATTCCATCAGCGAGCGAGTTGAGAACGGAAAGCGGCTTGCCGATCTCCGTCCGCACCTCCATTGCCAATTTTTGGCCGTCGTCGTGATGCGTAGGGTCAACCACCAGGAGCGCGCCCTGCCACGACCCATGCTCGGTGGGTTCAAAGCCTGCGCTCGGAGGCGTTCTCTCGTTGAGAAGCCGTTGGCGCGCGATATATCCCACGATCAGACTGGCCGGTAGGTTTCGAGGTGCGTCACGTGCCGGCACGTATAAAAAGGTGTTTCCTCTGTGTTCGAACACCCGCTCCTCGGAGAAGTAGAGCCGTAGCCACTCCTCACGAGAATATGGACGACCCTCTGGGTTGATGGAACCAAACGCATCCGGCAAATCGACCGGCTTCAACGACAACCGAAAATATTGAACGAGCAACGCAACCCCCCGCACTACAAAGGCGGTAAGGATGTACACAGAGTAGCCAATTGAGCAACTACGAGTTGTTGCTAGCATTCTCGATGCTCCGACTTGGTGCGTTTGCTACGCAATGCCGGAGATGCTCGACGTCTCGATGGTGCACAGCCTTGCCGGTGAACTGATGGGCGGCAAGCTCTGCACCGAGCGGCCGTTCCGCGCGCCCCATCATTCCGCAAGCATGGCCGCTCTCGTCGGCGGCGGCACCCGTCCGCGTCCTGGCGAAGCGAGCCTCGCGCATCTCGGCGTTCTGTTTCTCGACGAGCTGCCCGAGTTTCAGCCCGTCGTGCGCGATGCGCTGCGCCAGCCCCTCGAAACCGTCGAGCTCATCATCGCCCGCGCCAACCATCGCATCGCCTACCCGGCGCGCCTGCAGCTCGTCGCCGCCATGAACCCGTGCCGCTGCGGCGGCGGACCGGGCCAGACCTGCAAACGCGGCCCGCGCTGCGCCGCCGACTATCAGGCCCGCATCTCAGGCCCGCTGCTCGACCGCATCGATCTGCAGATCGAGGTGCCGGCCGTCTCCGCCGCCGACCTGGTGCTGCCGGCTCCGGAGGAGGGCAGTGCCGAGGTGCGCGCCCGCGTCACGGCCGCCCGGATGCGTCAGCACGAGCGCTTCAAGTCGCACGGTGCCCCGCACCTGCGCACCAACGCCGAATGCGCCGGACACCTGCTGGAAAAAATCGCGCAACCCGACGACGCCGGGCTTGCCCTCATCCGCCAGGCCGCCGAAACGCTGAAGCTCTCCGCGCGCGGCTTCCACCGGACGCTGCGCGTCGCCCGCACCCTCGCCGATCTCGACGGCGCCGATGTGGTCGGCCGCATCCACGTCGCGGAGGCACTGTCGTATCGGGGGGAGACGTTGCGCCAGGAAAAAGTGGCCTAGCGAAAACTGGCAGCAGGCAGCGGGCAACAGGCAGGATTATACGGGAATGATACAGTCGTATCGGGATTTGAAGGTTTGGCAGGAGGCGATGGACCTGGCTGAGGCAGCTTATCGTATATCTCAGACGATGCCGCCATCCGAACGCTTTGGAATGATCTCGCAAATTCGCCGGGCGGCCGTATCCATTCCATCAAACATTGCGGAGGGATACGGACGCGAGAGCACAGGATCCTATGTTCACTTTCTTAAGACTGCACGTGGCTCGCTTCGAGAGCTGGAAACGCACGTTCTCATCGCGCACAGAGTCGGGTTAGTGCAAACACAGGAAACCGACAAGCTTCTCGACCTTGCGGAGCGTATCGCAAAGATGCTCCATGCGCTGATCCGATCGGTTCAAAGCAGCCGAATGGCAGCAGACAAATAACACCTGCCCGCTGCC